>JBOFJV010000241.1:0-14986 GCA_051657005.1 Legionella sp.
ACCAGATGCAAAAATAATGCACCGATTGTTCTGATTGATAAGGTATGAGTATGTAATGAAAGTGTCTTGAGCCCATTGCCTTAGTAGGGCACGATGGGTTCTAAATGGGGGGTTGGCCAGGTGACTGGTTAACTCTACCGGCTAACTGCCTTCTTTGCGAACTAAGTGAAGCAATCCAGAACGTAATTCTAACGAAGCATTGCTCTGGATTGTTTCGCCAAGGCTCACATAGACGAAAGGTGCATACTCTTTGGACAGTTGCTTTTTAGTAGGAGTTTAGCAACGAAAACCTTGGTTTTGCTGTGCTTCACCCAGGCTACAATTACACGTTTATTTAGATTCAGGAACGTCTCTTGTTTTTTCACCAGTGTATAATTGGCGTGGTCTACCAATGCGTGATTTGGTTGCAACCATTTCCATCCAATGACTCATCCAGCCAACAGTACGAGCCAGGGCGAAGATCACCGTGAACATATTTGTTGGAATGCCTATGGCACTTAAGGTAAGACCTGAATAAAAGTCAACGTTGGGATAGAGTTTTTTCTCAATGAAATAATCATCTTCAAGAGCAATACGCTCCAACTCCATCGCTAATTTAAACAAAGGCTCATCTTTCGCACCTACTGCTTCTAAAACGTCATAACACGTTTTACGTATTACTTTGGCTCTTGGATCGTAACTCTTGTAAACACGATGTCCAAAACCCATTAAACGAAATGGATCATCTTTATCTTTAGCCCGCTTAATATAGTGTTCAATGCGGTCAACGGTACCTATTTCTTTAAGCATATTGAGACAGGATTCGTTTGCACCACCGTGGGCAGGCCCCCATAAAGCTCCAATTCCTGCAGAGATGCATGCAAAAGGATTGGCGCCTGTTGAACCAGCAAGACGGACTGTGGATGTAGACGCATTTTGTTCATGATCTGCGTGTAAAATAAATATAGTGTCCATTGCGCGTACCAAAACAGGATCAGGAACAGATTCTTCTGATGGAACACTAAACATCATGTGCAAGAAGTTTTCTGCATAAGACATTTTGTTTTGCGGATAAATATAAGGTAACCCAATGGAGTACTTATAACTCATTGCGGCAATAGTAGGCATTTTAGCAACCATACGAATTGCTGAAATGAATCGATCTTCTTCGTTATTCAAATCCATGGTGTAATGATAAAACGCAGATAAAGCACCCACCATTCCCACCATAATTGCCATTGGATGCGCGTCGCGACGGAATCCATTCAAAAACTGGTACATTTGCTGATGTACCATGGTGTGATTGTTAATTAAACCTACAAATTTTTTCTTTTCTTCCGCATTAGGCAGTTCGCCATTAAGCAAAAGATAACTTACATCAAGGAAATCCGTTTTTTCAGCGAGTTGTTCGATAGGATAACCTCTATAAAGCAATACCCCTTTATCTCCATCAATATAGGTAATCTTTGATTCGCAGGAGGCAGTCGATAAAAAACCCTGATCAAAGGTAAAGACGCCATGCGCACCAAGTTGTGTGATATCAATCACATCATTTCCTAATGTAGGAGTATACACTGGTAATTCGAGCGGCTCTTGGCCTTCAATGCTAAGCTTAGCTATTTTCTTGGTCATTGCTTCTCCTGATTAAGGATTCTGATTGTTGTGCGTTGCACTATATAAAAATGCATACTGAGAGTCAATTTTATTATGGGTGAGAATTTCAAAGAATGGCAATAAAAAGTGATAAATTTGTCCGGCTCTTTATCCAGACTACATTTTAAAGTAGATGATTTAATTAAATTTGTCTGTATGGTATCCTTCAGCATTAAAAATTAATCGTCAAGGATACGTCCAAACTATGGTATATCTAGCTAAAGAAGTCTTGCCAGTTAATATTGAAGACGAATTAAAGCAATCCTATCTGGATTATGCAATGAGTGTCATTGTAGGCAGGGCCTTGCCTGATGTTCGTGACGGATTGAAGCCTGTTCATCGACGCGTGCTTTATGCGATGAGTGAACTCGGCAATGATTGGAATAAACCGTATAAAAAATCAGCACGTGTTGTAGGGGATGTTATTGGTAAATACCATCCGCATGGAGAGACGGCTATTTATGATACTATAGTTCGTATGGCGCAGCCTTTTTCGATGCGCTATCTATTGGTTGATGGTCAAGGTAACTTTGGCTCTGTAGATGGTGATGCTCCAGCGGCAATGCGATATACCGAAGTGCGAATGTCCAAAGTAGCTCATGCCTTATTAGCTGATTTGGAAAAAGAAACGGTTGATTTTAGTCCCAACTACGACGAAACAGAATTTGCTCCAGTAGTATTACCTTCACGGATACCTAACTTGCTTGTTAATGGCTCTTCGGGAATTGCCGTCGGTATGGCTACAAATATTCCGCCACATAACTTAACCGAAGTGATTAATGCCTGCCTTGCTTTAGTAGATGACCAGGAAACCGGCTTAGATGATCTCATGGAAATTATTCCAGGCCCGGATTTTCCTACAGCAGCGATTATTAATGGTAGGGCGGGGATTATCCAAGGTTATCGCACAGGAAAAGGCCGCGTCATTATTCGCGCTCGGACCGATATAGAAACCGATGATGATAATGGACGTCAGGCGATTATTATCACGGAACTTCCTTATCAGGTGAATAAAGCCCGTTTGGTTGAGCGAATTGCAGAGTTAGTACGTGATAAAAAAATTGAAGGGATTTCCGGACTTAGAGATGAATCAGATAAACAAGGGATGCGTGTTGTTATTGAGTTAAAGTGTAATGAAGTTGCAGATGTTATTTTAAATAACTTATATGCGCACACTCAGATGCAAAATGTGTTTGGTATCAATATGGTGGCTTTAGTTGATGGCCAGCCGCGCACCTTGAATCTAAAGCAAATCCTGGAATATTTCATTAAACATAGACGAGAAGTAGTAACTCGTAGAACGTTATTTGACCTTAAAAAAGCACGAAATCGTGCTCATTTATTAGAAGGTCTAGGTATTGCTTTAGCCAATATCGATGAAATGATTGCTTTAATTAAACAATCACCCACTCCTCAGGATGCAAAAGAAGCGTTACTTGCCAAGCATTGGCATCCAGGCTTGGTTAAAACCATGTTGGAACGAGCTGGCTCTGATGCATCACGTCCCGATGATTTAGCGGCTAGTTTTGGTTTGGTTGCTGAGGGGTATAAGTTATCTGAGGCTCAAGCTCAAGCCATTTTAGAATTAAGGCTGCATCGTTTAACTGCTCTTGAACAAGATAAAATTATCAATGAATTTGAAGAGTTATTGAAGTTGATTCGTGAACTATTAGAAATATTGGCTTCTCCTGAGCGTTTGATGCAAGTGATTCGTGATGAACTCATCGAAATAAAAACACAGTTTGGTGACGAACGTCGCACTGAAATCACTGCATCACAAGAAGATTTAACCATTGAAGATTTAATTACGGAAGAAAATGTTGTTGTGACCTTGTCACATCAAGGTTATGTCAAATACCAACCATTGAGTGCCTACCAAGCTCAACGTCGTGGTGGTAAGGGTAAATCAGCAACTAACGTTAAAGATGAGGACTTTGTTTCTCGCCTGGTTATTGCGAGTACACATGATACCTTACTCTGCTTCTCCAATCATGGAAAACTTTATTGGTTGAAAGCATATCAGCTTCCTTTAGCCAGCCGTATTTCACGTGGTAAGCCGATCATTAATATATTGCCGCTTGCCGAGGGAGAAGAAATTAACGCCATGCTCCCCGTCAGAGAATATCAAGAAGGGTTTTATGTCTTTATGGCTACCCGTAAAGGAACAGTGAAGAAAGTACCTCTTAATGCATTTAGCAGACCGCGCTCGAATGGAATTATCTCTGTAGATCTGGATGAAGATGACAGTTTGGTTGGAGTTGATATTACCGATGGCAGTAAAGACATCATGCTGTTTTCCGATGCGGGCAAAGTGGTTCGTTTTGATGAAAGTAAAGTACGGCCAATGGGGCGTACTGCTCGTGGTGTACGTGGTATACGCATTGAAGACGATCAAGCAGTGATTTCTCTAATTGTTGCTCATTCAGATGGAACAATTTTGACTGCAACAGAGAACGGATACGGTAAGCGTACCTCAATCGATGAATATCGTGTTTCTGGTCGGGGTGGACAAGGTGTTATTTCCATTCAAGTCACTGAACGTAATGGTAAGGTTGTTCGCTCAGTACAAGTGACTGATGCAGATGAGGCAATGCTCATTACTGATAAAGGAACCCTGGTTCGGTTTAAAATCAATGAGTTATCTGTTATTGGTAGGAACACACAAGGCGTACGTTTAATCAATGTGAGCGCTGGTGAAAAAGTAGTGGGCATGCAAAAAATTGAAGATTTGGGTGATGAGTCAAACTATCCAAATGATGAAATTGAAACTGAAATTGAAGATAATAACGATGACGAAGCTAGTATATAATTTTGGTGCTGGACCTTCCATGCTTCCTGAGGCGGTACTCAAGGAAGCTCAAGAAGAGTTACTTGATTGGAATAATTTAGGGATTTCAGTTCTTGAGTTAGGTCATCGTACCCCTGAGTTTTCAGCTCTTTTAAAGCGCGCTGAACAGACGTTAAGAGAGTTGCTTGCAATACCTCAAAATTATCATGTCCTCTTTCTTGGTGGTGCTGCACGTACTCAATTTTCCATGATTCCTATGAATTTTCTTTATCCCGAAGAACAAGCTGGTTATTTGGATTCAGGAATTTGGTCGCATATGGCTTTTTTAGAAGCGCACCATTTGAAAAAGGCTTATTGTGTTGCTAGCGAAGAGAACAATGGCTACAAAACAATTCCTGATCAAAAAAATTGGGAGATAAAAGAAAATACAACCTATTTTTATTACACACCCAATGAAACAGTGAATGGAATAAGAGTGCCTTATGTTCCTAAAATTCCTGGAGTTACCTTAATTGCTGATATGACGTCCTCACTGCTTACTGAGCCAATTGATGTTACAAAATTTGGCTTAATTTTTGCTGGAGCACAAAAAAATATAGCTAATGCAGGCTTAACACTAGTTATTGTTCGAGATGATTTATTAACACGAATCCCCAATCCTCAAGTACCAACAATGCTGAATTATAAAATTCAAGCAGAACACCATTCACTTTATGCAACTGCACCAGTTTTTAACTGCTATTTAGCGGATAAAGTATTTAGTTGGATAAAGGCTCAAGGTGGTGTCGATGCAATGTATCGCTTGAGCTGCAAAAAAGCAGAAAAATTATACCATTATCTTGATGGTACTGATTTCTATACCACAAACATCAATAAGAAATTTCGATCTTTAGTCAATGTGTGTTTCTTACTACGCAATGAACAATTAGAAGATGAGTTCCTGAGATTGGCACAGCTACGCGGTCTTTATGCTTTAAAAGGTCACCGGGCTGTTGGTGGAATTCGTGCCAGTCTCTATAACTCAATGCCAATGGCTGGTGTTGATGCTCTTATTGAGTTTATGACAGAGTTTGCGAAGGAAAATAATCGGTGAGAATACATCATTTCATTAGTAGTCCCGTTCAATCAATCCAAGGGGAAATTACTGTTCCAGGTGACAAATCAATTTCTCATCGCTCGATTATTTTTGGTTCGATTGCCAAAGGCACTACCATTATTAATGGTTTTCTTGATGGTGATGATTGCATGGCAACCCTAAAGGCATTTCAAGCACTGGGCGTCACAATCGAAGGACCTGATGAGCAGCAAGTCGTGATTTACGGGGTTGGGAAACATGGCTTACAAAAACCAGAGCAAGTCATTGATTGCGGAAACTCGGGGACGAGTATTCGTTTGCTCGCTGGATTATTAGCAGCACAAAATTTTAATAGTCAATTAACGGGAGATGAGAGCCTGTTAAAGAGGCCCATGTTACGCATTAGCAAGCCATTAACACAAATGGGTGCGGATATAGAAACAGTTGATGGAAAGCCACCTATTACAATTAATGGCAATAAAAAGCTTCATGGAATTGATTATGTAATGCCTGAAGCGAGTGCTCAAGTGAAATCATGTATTTTATTAGCAGGGCTTTATGCTGAAGGGGAGACACGTATTTCAGAAACGGGTGTGAGTCGTGATCACACCGAGCTGATGCTAAAAAACTTTTCTTACCCAATCCATCGCTCAGGAAATACGCTTACGATTTATCCTGATCATGAATGTTTGGCGACAGAAATTTTTGTTCCAGGAGATATCTCTTCAGCTGCTTTTTTTATAGTTGCGGCCACTATTATTCCTAATTCTAATGTGCTTATACGCAATGTGGGTATTAATTCAACACGAACAGGAATAATTCATATTTTGCTTGAAATGGGAGCCAATATTACTTTATTAAATCAGCGACAATTAGGCGAAGAGTGGGTTGCTGATTTACAGGTTCAATACGCACCATTGAAGGGAATTAATATCAATCCTATTATGGTTCCACTTGCAATTGATGAGTTCCCTGTTATTTTTATTGCCGCAGCCTGTGCTCATGGGCAAACGACTCTTCGTGGCGCAAGTGAATTACGTTTTAAAGAAAGTGATCGTATCGCTGCTATGGTTGATGGATTAAAGACGTTAGGCATTCATGCTGAAGCACTAGAGGATGGCGCCGTGATTCATGGAGGCGTTTTACAGGGCGGGACAGTAAACAGTAGAGGTGATCATCGTATTGCTATGTCGTTTGCGATTGCAGGTGCTGTAGCGCGTAGTCCGATTACTATCACAGATTGCATTAATGTTGCTACCTCCTTTCCTTTGTTTCTCGAGACAGCAAAGGAGCTTCGACTTCAAATAGAGGAAAAAGTCCACCATGTACAATGATTCGTTACCTATAATCACATTGGATGGTCCAAGTGGAACAGGAAAAGGCACTTTGTGTCAGTTACTTGCCAAACAGCTTCAGTGGAATAGGCTTGATAGTGGCGCTATTTATCGTGTTTTAGCCTATGCTGTCAGGAAAAATAAGCTCACATTGGATGATGTATCGCAATTAACCACTTTGGCTCGTTCACTTAACCTGAAATTTGAGTCTTCTGATGATAATGGAGCACGAACCATTCTGGATGATGAAGACATTAGTGCAGAGATTCGCACAGAACAATGTGGGCAAGATGCTTCTCAAATTGCGGCAATTCAAGAGGTTAGGCAAGCATTATTAGAGCGTCAGCGTAATTTTGCCCAACCTCCTGGCCTGGTTACTGATGGCCGTGATATGGGAACTGTGGTCTTTCCTAAGGCTATTTTAAAAATATTTTTATATGCAAATGCTGAAGAAAGAGCAAATAGACGATATTTACAGTTGAAAGAAAAAGGAATTAATGTTATCCTCGCGCAGGTTGTAGAAGAATTGGCTAAACGCGATATAAGGGACACTGCGCGTACTCATGCGCCATTAAAACCTGCAGATGATGCAGTGCAAATTGATACAACTAGATTATCAATTGTACAAGTGTTTAATAATGTATTAAATTTAATTAATAAACGTTTGCATGATGTATAATGTTTGTATGGGGGAAAGATGAGCGGAGCTCAGTCTTTCATTTTTTTACTAAAGAGTTTATTAACATGTCTGAAAGTTTCAAAGAATTGTTTGAGAAAAGTATTGCCGGCGCTCAGTTTTATCCAGGGGCCATTATTAACGCCAAAGTAATTGGTATTGATAGTGACTACGTCATCTTAAATGCGGGTCTAAAATCTGAAGGTATTGTACCGAAGGAAGAGTTTTATGACAAAGATGGCGCATTGGAAGTTATCTTGGGTGATACTGTTGAAGTAGCACTTGATTCTGTTGAAGATGGCTACGGTGAGACTCTCCTTTCAAGAGAAAAAGCAAAACGTCAGGAAGCATGGCGTAAATTATCTAAATCACATGAAAACAATGAGACGGTTACTGGTCTTATTTCAGGTAAAGTTAAAGGCGGATTTACGGTTGAAATTGGTACCATACGCGCATTCTTACCTGGTTCATTAGTCGATGTCAGACCTGTACGAGATCCTTCTTATTTAGAAGGCAAAGAGCTTGAATTCAAAGTCATTAAAATGGATTTGAAGCGTAATAACATCGTTGTGTCACGTCGTGCAGTTGTTGAAGAAGAAAGCAGCGCTGACAGACAAGCATTGCTTGAGTCACTACATGACGGTCAAGAGCTTCATGGTATCGTTAAAAACCTTACCGATTATGGTGCGTTTATCGACCTTGGTGGTATCGATGGCTTGCTCCATATCACTGATATTTCTTGGAAACGTGTGAAGCATCCAAGTGAAGTATTATCCGTTGGCCAAGATGTTAAAGTAAAAGTATTAAGCTTCGATAGCGAAAGAAATCGTGTTTCTTTAGGTATGAAGCAATTAGGTAACGATCCTTGGGTTGATCTCGTAGAACGTTATCCTATAGGTAAAAAATTACAAGGCAAAGTAACTAATATTACTGATTACGGTTGTTTTGTTGAAATTGAAGAAGGTGTGGAAGGTTTGGTTCACATGTCTGAAATGGATTGGACCAACAAGAACATACACCCAAGCAAAGTTGTTTCATTAGGTGACGTTGTTGATGTAATGGTTCTTGAAATTGATGAAGAACGACGTCGTATTTCCTTAGGTATGAAGCAATGCGTTGGTAATCCATGGCAACAATTTGCTGCATCTCACAATAAGAACCAAAAAGTTAGTGGTAAGATTCGTTCAATCACTGATTTTGGAATCTTCATTGGTTTAGATGGTGATATAGACGGTCTTGTTCACTTGTCTGATATTTCCTGGACTGTTGCTGGCGAAGAAGCGGTGAAACAGTTTAAGAAAGGACAAGAGTTGGAAGCAGTTATTCTGGCTATCGATCCTGAACGTGAGCGTATTTCCTTAGGAATTAAGCAGTTAGAAGGCGATAACTTTACAAGTTTTGTTTATGAATATACCAAAGGAGCCATAGTTAAAGGTACTGTAACGGCTGTAGATGCAAAAACAGTAACCGTAGCATTGGCTGATGATATTACAGGTACTATTCGTGCAAGTGAATTGTCTGATGAGCGCATTGATGATGCTACTACAGTAGTTAAAGTCGGTGAAGAGATTGAAGCTAAAATTACGAATGTTGATCGTAAAAATCGCTCAATCACTCTTTCAGTGAAAGCTAAAGATGCTCAAGATGAAGCAGATGCAATTAAAAAGTACTCTAGAACTGAAGGTGCTTCAACAACAACTTTAGGTGATTTGCTTAAAGAAAAAATGGCAAGTAAGGAAAGTGATTAATTTCTTTATTTTCAATTAGATAAAAAAGCGTAGAGAACTCTACGCTTTTTTATTTTGGTAACCTATGGAGATGTGAAGTGTATCCTGGGTTAAGATAATGAATGTATTCTGGAAGATCCTGAGTCGCTTTTCACTTCACCCAGTCTACAAAATGGAAGAGTCTCTATGCTAATAATAATGCTAGTTATTTATCTTCTTCTTATTGGTATTGGTGTTAGTTTTGCTGCATTAAATGCTACGTCTGTAGATGTTAATTTATATTTTAAAACAATATCTATGCCTATCTCTGTTCTTATGACCATTATGTTAGGTATTGGTATTTTAGTAGGCTTTATACTTTTTATCGGACGATATTGGCGTTTAAAGGCCGAATGCCATAAAATTAAAAACCAATTAAAATTGACTGAAAAAGAAATTAAAAATTTGCGCTCAATTCCATTGCAAGATCAACACTAGTTTCTTTATTATTAGACTTAATATGCACAGATGAGGGTAATAATGATTGATTTATGGCCATTACTATTGCCTGCTGCTGCTTGGTCTGGTTGGTGGATGGCAAATCGTACTAAGTCAAAGGAAGATCCAAGTATTTATAATCGCTTATCACGTGAATATGTAGTCGGACTTAATTATCTGTTAAATGAGCAACCGGATAAGGCAGTTGATATTTTTATAAAGTTACTTGAGGTTGATACGGATACGGTTGAAACTCATCTTGCATTAGGAAGTCTATTTAGGCGGCGAGGTGAGGTTGATAGAGCAATTCGTATTCATCAAAATCTAATCGCTCGACCTCAATTAAGTATTTTACAAAGAAAAGAATCATTAATGGCTTTAGGCCAAGATTATATGAGTGCTGGGCTATTTGATCGCGCTGAACGTATTTTTTTAGAAGTTGTTGAACTGGGTGGTTCAAAAGAAACGCGTAGTTTATATGGTTTATTAGCAATTTATCAGCAAGAAAAAGCTTGGGAAAAAGCTTTGGATATCATTAAAAAATTAGAAATTTCAACAGGAACAAATTTTAATCATCAAGCAGCACATTATTATTGCGAAATGGCCAGTCAAGCTTTGAAAACCAATGCGCTTGATAAGGCTACTTATTGCATTAAGCAAGCAATTAGCGTTGACAATGAGTCGGTTCGAGCGAGTTTAATGAATGCAAGCCTTGAAATGAAAGCAGGGCGTTACAAACATGCCATTCGAGCGTTAAAGCGAGTACCGCAACAAGATGCTGATTTTTTAACAGAAATTATTGAACCACTTGTTTTATGCCATAAAGAATTGGATGCAATGGATGAGTGCGTAAGATATCTCGAACAAACTTTGGAGGATAATCCGCGGGCTTCAGTAATTTTTGTTATTGCTGAATATTTAAAGTTACAAAAAAATATGGATGCAGCGATTGATTTTGTTGCAGACAATTTAAGTAAGCACCCGACAATACGGGGGTTAAACCAATTAATTTATTGGCACCTTGAATCTGCTCATGGAAAAGTGCGTGACAAATTACAAATGCTATATGATATAACCAGTAAATTTTTAGATAATAAGCCAGTTTATCGATGTGTTCATTGTGGTTTTGGTGGAAAGCATCTGCATTGGCATTGTCCCAGTTGCAAAAACTGGGGAAGAATGAAGCCTGTCCATGGCTTGGAAGGATATTAACTATTTTTAAGAGACTATGATGCAATTTATCGATTTAAAAAAACAATATTCAATAATAGAACACGATATTTTAAACAGTATACGAAACGTACTCAACCACGGCCAATACATTATGGGCCCAGAAATTACCGAACTTGAAAAACAGTTGGCTCATTTTGTTGGCGTAAAACATGTTGTTGTCAATTCAAGTGGTACAGATGCACTTTTGATGGCATTAATGGCATTAGAAATTCAACCTGGTGACGAAATCATTACCACTCCTTTTAGCTTTTTTGCTACTACTGAGGTGATTAGCCTTTGTCATGCAAAACCTGTCTTTGTTGATATTGATCCGCTTACATACAATATGGATCCAAATCAATTGGAATCAGTAATCACGAGTAAAACGAAAGTAATAATGCCTGTGGGTCTTTATGGGCAATGCTCAGAGCATGATGAAATCAATGCTATAGCTGCGAAATACGGTATTCCGGTAATTGAGGACGCGGCACAAAGTTTTGGTGCAACTTATAAAGGCAATATTTCGTGTGGTTTATCAACAATTGGATGTACAAGTTTTTTCCCATCTAAACCGCTAGGTGGATATGGAGACTCTGGAGCATGCTTTACTAATGACGATGTTTTAGCCCAAAGACTCATTGAAATAAGAATTCATGGTCAAAATGCGCGTTATTGCCATAATCGCATAGGCATTAATGGACGCATGGATACAATTCAAGCCGCAGTTTTAATTGAGAAAATGAAGCTTTTCCCAGATGAAATTATTATGCGTCAACGAGTTGCCAAGGTGTACGACCACATGCTTTCACCCTTTGTCAAAACGCCATTTGTTCACCAGCATAATACAAGTGTTTATGCACAATACACCATTGAAGTAAATCATCGTGATGCGGTCCAAAAAGCAATGCAAGAATCAGGTATTCCTACTGCTGTTCATTATCCTGTACCGCTGCATCAGCAAGCTGCATTGTCGTATTTAGGTTATAAAATGGGCGATTTTCCACATTCAGAACAAGCAAGTCGTCGGGTTATTAGTCTACCGATGCATCCCTATTTGCAAGAAGCGGCGCAAACGCGCGTAGTTAATGCCGTTAAAAATGCTCTGGAGCTCTATGCAGAAGAGGCTGTGATATAAATGCCATCAAAACTCATTGTTGCCTTGGATTTCGATAAGGAGCTTGATGCTTTAAATTTGGTCGAAAAGCTTGATCCACAAAGTTGTGCTTTTAAAGTGGGTAGCGAGCTTTTTACCTTATTTGGCACCCAATTTGTAAAACAATTAATTAATCGACAATTTAAAGTTTTTTTGGATTTAAAATTTCATGATATTCCGAATACTGTAGCTAAAGCGTGTAAAGCCGGCGCTGAGCTCGGTGTCTGGATGATGAATGTTCATGCCTCTGGTGGTATTAACATGATGCAATCTGCTGTAAAAGCAATTGAATCTTATGGCGCCAGTAAGCCTATTTTGATTGCTGTAACCGTTTTAACCAGTTTTAATGCCCACGAATTGAGTTCTATTGGAATAAACGCTCCATTACTTGAGCAAGTAAAAAGATTAGCTACTCTTGCCAATGAAGCATGTCTTGATGGGGTAGTTTGTTCTGCGCAGGAAGCACGAGCAATAAAAGACTTGTGTGGAGCGCAATTTATCACTGTAACACCAGGTATTCGCTTAGCCAGCGATTCGAATGATGACCAATCCCGTATAATGACCCCTCAACAGGCAATTAAAGAGGGAAGTGATTATTTGGTCGTAGGGCGTCCAATCACTCGTGCAGTAAATCCTGAACACGTCATTGCTGAAATTCTAAACGATCTATCAATACAGAGCTGAGTGCGATTAGGCATGTTAACACTTAATGGCGTTAACTTAAGTAAAAAATGGCACTGAATTGTAGCCTGGGTGCAGCACAGCAGAACCTGGGGTTATTGATATGACACAGCACCACGGGTTCCGCTGTGCTGCACCCAGGCTACAAAATTTTCTAAGCGAAAATAGCACGGACTCGTAAGGCCATAGCTGTCAGGCTAAGATAGGATTTAATAAAGTAACTTATTGAATTAAAAATAAAAACAATAACTTTCCGTTTAAAATTTTTTAATTCGGTGTCTCATGAAAAGCAGGTTGGGTCTTGAGGGATCGACACTTATATTTAGTAGTATTTTATATGTGTATTATGCCGTCGTTGCGAGCCGTAGGCGAAGCAATCAAGCGTCCTTTTAGGCTTCAGATGCACTGATTGGCTTTTTTAAGGTCACTGGATCAACTATGTCTCAACCAAGATATTAGATTGTTCTGGTTGAGCATTTTTTAGCCTTGCATTCACAATAACAATGATTTTTCTCATCAATGCAACCAAGGCCACCATTTTAATTTTTCCTCGTGAAAGAAGGCCTTCGTAGAATGTTTTGAGGTTCCTGTTGGAGTTTCTGGCAGCCATAGCTGCTAGAAATAAAAGAGGCTTCACGCCGGCTCTCCCATGAGTTGTTCGTCGATAGCCTTGCATTGTCATAATGTCGTTTGAGCGCGGAGCAACACCTACCAAAGAAGCTATTTCCCGTCGACTTAATTGACCTAATTCAGGTAATAAAATAAGAAGCTCATTGGCAATGATATTTCCAATTCCAGGTATGTTTTTTAAGAGGGCCTTCACGGGATCCTGTTCAATCAAGGAATCAATATCCTGCGTAATTATCTCTAATTTAATGCTAAGAATATCGATAAGAGATTGAATGCTTTCTTTAACACATCCTGTGCGAGGTGATTTGAGGCGATTTTTCTCAGCTACTAACATTTGCTTCAAATCCGTGCGCCGTTGAATCATTTCATAGAGCTCACAAGCCTGGTCTGATGCGGGAGTAAACAATGTGAGTGTTTTTTCTCGCTCAAAACAATATAATGCAAGATGTTTCGTATCTAATTTGTCAGTTTTCGCTTCACATTTCCATACGACTTAATGAAATGTTTCACTTTTCGAGTATTCGCCAGATGAACAGCGAAACCTTTAGAGCATAGGCTCAAGAGGACGCCCATTTCATAGCCACCTGTTGTTTCTAGTATACAAAGCCATTTACTCAAATGCTTTTTATAAGAGCTTATGAATTCGTTTATTCCAGTCGGAGTATTTTCATATTCATCTACTTTTTTATTGCCGTGAAGCGCTACAAAAAAGCTGTATTTACCAATATCAATTCCAATGAAGCTTTCATATGTTATCATCTGTATCTCGATAGATTAATGTTTACGATTGTAAGCGGAAGTACTCAACGTATTACGAGCAACTATTCAAACGTATCGAGAGTGTGGGCTAGAGGACCTTGATCCAGGCGATCATTAAAATCTATTGCTTCTCGGTAGCTCACGCCCGTACCCTCATCTGTTTCATGGCAGATGAGGGTTCTTTTTTACTCACGGTAAGATTAAACAATTTTTTCTCTCTTACCGACACTAATTTATCACAAATTTAACTTACAATTGCTTCGCCTACGGCTCGCAACGACGGATGTATGCTCGCAACGACGGATTTTTTGCTAAAAACGTACTTGCAAAATATGTGTCGATCCCTCAAGACCCAAACTGCTTTTGATTGCATTTGTTTCTTAGCCAGACGGCTATGGGCTTTAGGCAAACCCGTGTCCTAAAACCCCATTCCAGCAAGGAGGCTCTGAGCGCTCTGTGACAATGATAGGATTACTCAGAGCGTAGAGGAACCGAGGTTTATTGAGGTGACTCAGAACCACGGGTTCCGCTACGGTGCACACAGGCCACATTCTCCCTTAAGTTGACGTGTTTATTCCGTTTATATTTTGAGTTCTTAAATCAAGCACTATTTAATGTATGATAAATTTGTGTTAATTATATTTCTGATGGTTAAAAATAATAAAATATATATGAGGTGATGGAAGCAAAACGGCTCTTTCCAATTTAAGGGGGCAGCTCTAATCACCCACAGAGCACCTTAACACGCACTCTGTAATTTTCAAAATTTCTAAAACCATAAGCTCTTCGCTGAATGATTTTCATTTTACGATGACACCCTTCTGTGATTCCATTTGATTTAC
>JBOFJV010000242.1:0-5548 GCA_051657005.1 Legionella sp.
AATCAGATACAATTGATTTTTATTCAACCAGGAAACCCACAAAAAAATGCTTATATTGAACGGTATAACCCTACGGTTAGGTATGATTGGTTAAGCCAATATTTATTTCAAAGTATTGCTGAGGTACAACTACATGCGATACACTGGTTATGGACGTACAACAATGAACGTCCAAATACTGCTACTGGAGGAATTCCTCCAAGGCAGAAATTGGCACTAGTTGCCTAATCCTCTACTTTTAGCTTCGGTTAAAAATGGGGGGATTACCCTCCCGTCAAAACACACATAACGTGGTTGCGACGGCATTTCGCCAATGAGACACCCTTTGGCATAACTGAAATTAATTACTGCAAAAAATAGTCCAAACCGTATAATTTTCATCGTTTAATCCTTAAACGTTGCTATAATAATGGTATAACGTGAGTTCACCTTCAAGCAAGATTTTGATTGGAGGAGGAATTAATTTAAGGTGTATTTAATAAATTAAGCTTAAAATAGAGAATAATGAGAGTATTGGAGTTTAACTATGTCTATACATGATAGGTTATTGCAAGTCATTGAAAAGGTAGAAGTAGGGGATGTGGCATCATTAGAGGCATTGTTAAACATAGGGATTGCTATCGATCAAGATAAAGCTAAATTCAGAGACGCAGTACATAAGGGGGGCAACATATGGGAAAAGCATGATCCTATCATTATGGAAGTTCCTAAAGTAAAAACAGGTTGGGTAGCAACTTTTACACTCGGTTATATGGGATCGGAAAAAGCAGTCGATAATTATTTTGAATCAAATGCATTCTTAGTGCCTGATAGCTTTAAAGCAGTTCAACAAGCAGCCGCCGCTCGTAGGGTGAAACTTGGTTTAAAAGCTGAAGATCAAGACACATTACTTAATATTTTGCAAAATAATCCAGAAGAATGTAGGGCTTATTTAGAGGCAAAATTTTTAAGTACATCTCCCAGTCGCAAGCTCCCGGAGGATGGTCCTGTTACTCCAGCTAAAAAAATTAGTAAGTCCGAAGATTTGCTGACAAACAAAGCGATTGAAGAAATACGCATTCGTGCAGCAAAACTTCATTTGGGTAAATTATTAGAGAATGCTGCACTTGATAAATTAGATGCATTAGAAGAGTTGGCTGGAACAGATGATGAGGTAAATTTTTTAACTCAAGTAGCGAAACTTAATTTTCCAGCAGATGTTACAGCTCAAGAGGCTTTAAAGCTTCTGCTAAATGATAAAACATCTCACAATGAAATAAAAAAAATAGCTAAAGACAGAAAAGAAAAACTCGAAAAAGATGAGGCATTGACTCAGTTTAATGCTTGTAAAGTAGAAGATGGTAATATTTTAGGTTTAAAAAAAGAGCTTTTGACAGAGGCTACGCTTGGAACTTTTCTTGATGAGTTACTGAAGATAGAACCGTATCAGAGTAAATTATCTTTAGAACAGAAAGGACTAATCAAAAAAGAGTTTACAGATGTTGATGAAATCAAAAAAATACAACAACAACTATGCGAACGTTTCACTCAAGCTAAGATTCTAAACGAAACAATAAAAATCAGCGTAGGCGCTAAAGCTGAGAAAGAAGCAAGAAACAAAGTATTTAATGCTGCAGATGAAACTGAATTAAAATCTGCATTAAAAGAACTTGCAATTCCTGGTTTAGATGACGATATTATTGATTCAGCGGTAACTAAAGATAACTTTAAGGAATTTAAAGTCTCCTTATTGCAGAAAGCGTTTAGTATGATGACGGCTCCTGCGCAATTAGGTAATGTTCAATTAATGAACAAAGCAGCCAACCTCGTAGAGGCACTCAAAACAACAGATTTCGGAGCGGATGCTACAGGTAAAAAAGTAGTGATCGATTTTGTTGAGGAACGACACTGTGCTGGTTTAAAAAAAGCTCTTGCGGGAAGTTTAAGTACTATAAATGAAAGTAAAAGGGTAGCCGATTTTACGGCAGCACTGAGCAAAGCAGATCTACGCTTAGGTATAGAGGTTCATGAGGCATTGGTTGCATTATATAAGCAACTTCCTCCCTCAAAACAAGAAGAATTATTGACCGCTGAAAAGATTAAAAATTTACGCCATGTCATCAATGTAACCAAATCTGATGAGCCTTTGAAACGATTTTTTGGAACAGAATCCAGCACATCAGGTACTACTCTGGATTTTACTGCTTTATTAACTGAAAACAAAAGAAATGCAGCTTTTAAACAAATCTATAATCCTCACATAGCCAAGGCTTTAGCTTCGCTCAAACAACCTGCTCTTGCAGATAAAATTAATTTGATTAATCAGGACATATTATATAACAAAGACGTTGATCTGAGTGATCGAGATAATTATATAGCGTTTGTTAAAGAGCTTATAAAACAATGCAATGTATCTGAGGCTGAGGAGGTAAAAGCTTTTCGCAAGGCTTTGGGTGTAGCTCCTGATGCGGATAATGTGCTTGATAATGCGATACAGACAAAAATAAACACGCATCGCACTGAAAGCAAGCATCTATTAACAAAGCTCTTGGGGAACGGTCTGGTAATCTGTAATCCTCATATAGCCAAGGCTATGGAGGCCTTTAATGTTCCTGCAGATAAAATTGCTGCAATTAACGGCTTGATATTCAAAAATAAAAATGCAGATCTTGCTAATACGGCCAACTATGTAAACTACGTTGGAGAACTTTTCGTGAAATCCGGTCTTGATTATAGTCAGAAGGATGCTTTTTTTAAGGCTTTTAACATAACAGATCCAGCAAACACTGTAGATCCCAATCCTCCGGTCAAGGAGGCAATTAGTGCTTTCAATCACTCTACTATTAAAGAAATTGTAAACCTTTCTGAGTCTGCCAAAAGATTTTATGAAGTCTTTGCAAGAGTGGGAGTGCCTTCTTCTGGGTTTAATTATCTGGACAGTTGTTCTCCTTTACGTGTGCAATGCGTTGAGAGCGAAAATGTTCACAAGTTTATTGAGCAATTATTCCCAGAGTCCAAAAAGAAACCGTTAACTGCTCAGGAGAAAGCATTAAAAGAAGCACTGCGTATGGAGTTTACTCCATCTGAGTTTCGTGAATTAGTTGCTCTGCATCGAAAGAACAGCTTAGACCTAGACGAACACGACAAAGATTACAAAGATGAGGTGGTATTATCTGTTCTAAAGAGCATAAGTGACGATTTAGACAGGTTCAAAAAAGAGGGTTCAGGTTTCGCAAAAGCGAATGACAGAATCGCTTACTTAGCTGGTATAAAAGATGTAGTATTTCATACATACACTCCATTTTTTGTTAATCAATTAGAAACTGATTTCGAGGCAGTAAAGCAAGATTATGCTGATTTATCAAAGCATTGCGATAAAAGGCTTCTTCAATTAGATAGTCGAATAAAATATCTTGAGGAGCAGCTTAATATTGTTGGAAAAGATAAAATCGATTTAGATACTAAATATATTGCGAAACCAGGAGATAAGGAACGCGAAAAATTAAGAACTGACTTAGCGCAGTTACAGGATAGATTAGAGCAAGAAAAGGCAGAGTTAGAAAAGCAACGGGCAAACTATACGAACGTAAAACATAACATAAAGGGTATTATCGCTTCTATTGATGACTTTAAACAAGGTAAAAAATTACTTCCTAAATCAGATACAGTTGATATCCAAGTCATTAAGCGCTCTGAGAAAGAAGGCAAATTACAAGAGGCATGGATTGCTCCAGACTCAGCAACAAAACCAAAAACCACTAAGGTGGCTACACATTCATCTGTGAAAGCTCTGGAATATCAAGTACAAGAGATGCCTAAGGATGACGAACTATTACGTGTTAATTTGGCAACAATTGAGCAAAAAACCCCTACCAACATGGTACCCCATTATACCCAAGTTACTATTGATACTCATCCTAAGGATGTAGAGTACCAGGTTAAGGGGAAAAAGGTACACGTGCCTGATCCTATGGAGATGGAGATATTTAAATTTCCTTCCAATGCGCCAGATTCTATTAAAGCAGTTGCAGCATTAGATCTAGCGAGGTTAATCTTGACTTCCAGAAGTGAGATTCCAAGCGCTGAACATCAGCTTATATTAGAAGGTGTTGCCGGGAAAGAAGATGAAGTGAAATTTCTCTGGGCAGCGCTGGTTTATCTAGGCGAAAAGCATCCTAATATGCACTTTTCTCGTGATGCAATCCAATTATCCGATGACAGTACTTGTAATTGGTCTCCAAGTGAAGAAAGAGGTTTTGGGCGATATAAAAGTGATTCTACTTATCGTCACTTTGAAGGAGAGAATGGTGTTGTAGCCAACAAGGTAAAAGATACTATACGTTTAATTGATGAAAAACGAGGAACTCAATTGAATGATAATCAGAAGGAAGCAAATAAAGAGCTTAAAAAGCAGCTCACAACCGAAAAAGCAGGCTTCTTTTCATCATCAGTTACTGAGATAGCTCAGGAAACACAACAAGACCTGGAGGCAGAGGGAGGTCTGGATTTTCGCGGATATTCCTAAAGAATGTTCCTTCTTATTAGGAACTTGTGAATAACAATAAGGGGTATGCAATTGAATTCAAACCAATTGGCTATTGGTGTATTTGATTCGGGGATGGGGGGCTTGACTGTTCTGCGGGCATTGAAAGAGGGTTTGCCGCAAGAGTCTTTTATCTATTTGGGCGATACGGCTCGGCTTCCTTATGGTACGAAAAGTCCTGATACAGTGAAGCAATATGCGATGCAAATGACCAAATTGTTGGTTGAGCGTCGTATTAAGGCGTTAGTAATTGCCTGTAATACGGCAACTACGGCCGCATTGCCTTATTTGCAGGCGATGTTACCTGACATGCCAGTTCTTGGTGTAGTGGCTCCAGGTGCCGCTGCTGCGGTTGCTGCGACCGAAAACAAACGTATTGTTGTTTTAGCGACTGAAACCACGATTGCTTCTAATGCGTATCAGCAACTTATCGTACAACAATTACCCCAAGCCGTAATTAATACGCGTGCTTGCAGTGTTTTGGTGGCTTTAGCAGAAGAAGGAATGGTCAGTAATCAAGTGGCGCGTGAAGCGTTAAAGCATTATCTTGATGTGGTTACTGATGAAGATACGGTGTTGTTGGGATGTACCCATTTTCCTGTCTTCAAGTCCTTATTAACGGTCTTATTACCTGAAGGAGTGGCCATTGTTGATTCCGCTCACGCAACAGCGATTGCATTGTATAGCTTGTTGGAAAAGCAGGAGCTTCTCAATGATATTTACACAAGGAACAGTACAGTGAATTATTTGGTGACGGATTCAATCAAACGTTTTCAAAGCGTTGGCGAGATATTTTTGGGGGAGCAGTTGACTATGGAAGATATTGAGCTCGTTGATGTGAAACCGTAGAGCGATGATCGTTTTTGGGCTCTACACCAATTAAGGTTGCACTTTAATCAAATTAGTCTAGACTAAGTCCTTGATTTAGCGAACAAAATGAGATTAAAGTGCCGAAGTACAATCTTATCCTAAATTTACCTGGATTTTCCATAGTAAAAGTGAGCGGATATCAACCATTAATATTAG
>JBOFJV010000243.1:0-2260 GCA_051657005.1 Legionella sp.
CTCTCATACGATGATGTTGTCATAATTACTCTCCTGTGAAAACGTCAAGTCCACAGCTGTATTTTGACATCATCGTCACTAAATATGAAGGATAAGCCTTGAGAGTCTCACTAGTCAAACTAGTGGTTTACCTGTCTTACAATTACTGTTTGAGTAGGCTCAGTTGTTTGCATTGTTGGTGTTTCATCAGAACGCCCATGAACAACCTGTGCCCAAGTTAAAGCTTGCTTGTCCGTTGGTCTTAGCACCGTTTTAAAAAAAGAAGTCGAAGCGGAGTTAACTACTTGTTTCGTTATATCCAGAACCTTTGTGAATAGATTTGCAATAGAGCTTTCTTGAGGGTTTTTAGGCGTTGTTTTTTGAGATGTATTGGTCGCCGCTCTTTTTTCAGCTTTCCTGGATTCCATTGCATCACTTTTAGAGGGAGACACTTCTTTTGTAGGAGCAGCACCAACATTTTTAGATGAAGTTGTATCCGTTTTAGATGCAACCGACGTTTTAGGAGGAATTGCATTCGTTTTAGATACAACAGCAGCAATCTTGGCAGAAATTGTGCTTGTTTTAGACACAACGGGGGTTGTCTGTTTCCCATTTTCATCAGATGTCTTTTTAGCTGGCTGTTCTTTAGCGACAACAGATTCTTGTTTTTTTGCTGCAGCAGTCACCACCGGTATTGTGTCAAGAGAAGGATTGTCGGTTTCAACTTCTTTCTGTTTTTGCTTTCCTTTTCGATCAATTGCACCACTCGGTGGAACCGATTTTTTAATCAGTTCCGGGTGATTTTTTTCCAACCATTTTTCAACACCGGTAGTTTTTTCAGCGACCAAATCATCTAAAAAATTTGACGCATCTGCGACGTTTCGTGCTTTTATTTTTTCATAATAAGCGAAAGCATCTGCTGCTGGGACTAATTTTTTTAATACATCTTTATAAAGATGTCATTCCTCTCATCTCTGAGACAAAGTACCATTCTTTGACTAATCCCACCAATAAATTAATTTTTTGTTCAACCAAAATATCCAACAATTTCCCTTTGAGGTAATTTACCGTTACCCTCATAAACAAGTAAATAAACTCCGGGGATTGTTGTAAAATCAATTCAAGTAACGGTTTGACAGTGATCTTTTTTGATTTGACAAACGCATTTTCATATCCCTCTAAAATCTTCTTCAATAGTTCAGGATCCATAATGGTTTTTAACCAATAATAGAAAGAATGACTTTGATCATGGAATAATGAAACTACGGGATAACGAGTTAAAAACGCGTTCATCGCTGCAGTTTTTTCTGCACTCGTTGCAGCAATAATTGATAATTTCTGAATGATTGCTTTTAACTCTTCGTCATTAGATTCTGCAGCACTTAATAAGTACTGATAAACCGGATCGCAATGACTAATTTTTGCGAGATGATTTTTCGCATTTAATTGGATAAGCAAATAATGAATAATTTTTTTAGTACAATTTTCTGGGGTTAAATCAAGAGTTTTTACTGGTTCCTCGGTTTGAAAAAAAGAAGTGCTCGCCATGATATTCGCATGCAGTGCGGGGAATAATTGGATAAAACGATTCAACCCTTCATTGATGGAATTCATAGAGTCCGAAGACTGACTGTCTCTATAATGGACAATAAAATCATCCATAATTTTGGGAATAACAAAATGCAAAATATATTCATAACCGGAAGTAACAATTGAATCGGAACCTAATTCAGCATCCCTAAATTCAATTCGCTCTTTGTAATACAACTCCAAAATAGGAGGCATTAATAGATGAATCCTTAAAGGATCGCTGAGGTTGTCGATATCAATTACATCTTCCTCATCGTCATCGGAGTCCTCTGTGCCCGAATCTGGTAAAAAATAATTTTTCATTTTTTCTGGATCATAAAAATCGGCAAACTCTTTGCCGGGATCAGGAGAGAACGTTGAATAAAACTTTTGTTTGAGTTCTTTATTTTGTAATAAGACATCGGAACCTATCTTGCTGAAGGTACGAATGTATCTCTGTTGGTAAATAAGAGGATATCGCAAATCACTTCGTTTGTTTTTCATCAACAGCACATGATTTAAAAATAATCAAAGTGCGCCACGAAAGTGCACGACCGCTAGTAGCTGAAAGTACTACCTGGAAAGCGCGACCGAGCGCATTTCGTACTTAGCCTTGGGCTGTATGTGGTAACGCGTATGGTTAAGCGTAGGCAAAGGAAGTTGTAAGCCGTAAGCCGCAAGGTTGAAGTGATTGAGCTCCGTTAAGTTTAGT
>JBOFJV010000244.1:0-2333 GCA_051657005.1 Legionella sp.
GTTTGCCAAGCTTCAACATGTTCCTTTTACTAACAATCGTGCAGAACGCGATTTGCGCAGAGGAAAGGTTAAACAGAAGGTATCGGGTTGCTTCAGAACAGAAAAATATGCCCAGGCTTATTGTCGCATTTCCAGTTATGTACAAACTATGCAAAATAAGGGAATAAATCCTTTGGTTGCTGTAACTATGGCATTGAACAATCAACGTTAGAGTACAGTTTCTTTCACCACTGTACGTCACGCAGTGGCGTATAGGGGTGAGTAGTTACACCAAAAGAATCATATCAAACCAAAATTAACAATTTATTAACAAACTCACTTAAAAGTCTAGCCCGGGTGTCGCACCTGTCTCTTGAGCACATCTCCGCCTACGTAACGCAGCCAAGCCGCAGGGCGTAAAAGTATAATTTTCAAGCAATGTACAGACGAGCCAGATACAACACAACTGTTAATAGCGTTAGCCCCAAAATGGTGTTATTCCAGACCTCAACTTTTCATAAAGTGGTCGTATACAGCCCTACTTGCCAAAGCAATCGCTCGGCTGCGTGGGGAATCACTGGCTGATTGTGATTTGACATAGACCGCAATAGCCACATGCCCTTTGTTATGAGGCAGCGTAATAATGCCAACATCACTGACAAAACGATACAATTTTTTTGAACCGGGATATCTTAAGTAGTCGCGTTCATATATCGACCAGGTACCTGTTTTGTGTGCTACTTTTACTTGCGGTGGCAGCAACCCTTTAATACGGCTTCTACCCGTGCGGCATTGTTCCATAATTTCCATCAATAACTTGGTACTTGATTCTGATAGTGCTTGCTGTTTATACAGTTTCACCAACAATTTGGCCATATCATTAGACGTCGTAGTATCGCGAGTATCGTTTTGAAAACGCTGCCATGCTAATTCTTTTTCATACAATGGCACACTATTAAATAGTTTTTGCCAAGCAAGTACCGGCTGACCTCTTTCTAAAAAGGCATGATCCACGTGATTCGTATCTAAAAACATTTCCAGGATGGAGCGATTAACAAAAATATTTTTAAATCCTAATGCTTTCATACGTTCTGCCACATAACCCGGTCCATTCACCACGCCCAATAAGGTATCGCTGGCACTGTTGTCACTGTTTTTTAACGTATGCATCAGTATTTGCTTTAAAGACATACTGATTTGTTTCTTTTCAAATAAATAATGCAGATTTCCCGAACCAGGCACCGAATTATGCGAATCCAGCTTAATCATCCGGTTTAATGAATCTTCATTTTCATCGACTCGATGTAAAAAAGCCAAGGCAATGGGCAGCTTGATGGTACTTGCCATGAAAAAACGTTGATTGCTGTTATGAGAAATTACTTTATTTTTTTCAATATAAATGGCGGTAATACCCATTATAGTATGGGATTTTTTTTCGATCGCATTAATTTTTTTAGCCAATTCAACATCGGAATTAATAGCAAAACAATTCACTGAAAACACGAGACCCAAGAGCCCGTAGTGTACGCTATTTTTTATCCGTAGCATGTGCATCAGTAATGTACTTTTCATAAGGTATTAATCCATTTTTTTATTATTGATTCTTCATAGGGTTCGTTTGGAAATAACTCTGCTCCATATGATTTATTAATTCATTCTTATCTACAGGTGACTGGGTTAAACCAATGTATTGATCAGGACGAATCAATAGCGTAGTCGCTTGCTGTAGTTTAAACCGTTGATGCATTTCCTGATTTTCATCAATCAATACAGAAACATACTCTGTAGGTAGTGTCATTTCAATATGGGATAGTACTATGTTCGCTTTTATTACGCCATGAAATCGTTGCTCTATTTGTGTTGCAATTTCAATCAAAAGTGGTATTTGATGACCACTAATACCTGCAAACAAAAATAAATGATGGCTAGTTCCATGCATTATTTGACTCAAGTGTTTTTTCTCTTTGCTTTTGCATCAACCAAAGAAAAATCCACCAAAAATTCACCCACCTTAAAATGCGTTTTTTGGCCAAGAATTGTTACTATTGGACTTTTTGCATAAGAAATAGATCACTCAGCAAGATCATGAAGAACCCAATTTTTAATCAAATCAAACGACGTGACATAGCGCAATACCAGGTTACGTAACTGAATCAGAATGGGATTTTTTAACATAATCATATGCGTCATTAGCACAGTCTTAGCTGGTAGAGTGAACCAGTCACCTGGCCAACCCCCCATTTAGAACCAATCGTGCCCTACTAAGGCAATGGGCTCAAGACAATTTCATTACATACTCATACCTTATCAATCAGAACAATCGGTGTATTATTTTTGCATCTGGTAGTGGATGC
>JBOFJV010000245.1:0-2238 GCA_051657005.1 Legionella sp.
GATAGTTATCCCTAAGCTTAAAACGAGTGGTAAGCGGCTAAGGTCTAAGTTGAATAAGCTGACGGCTTGGGCAAAACAGGTAATAAATAAAGTCCAGCTTGCTGGAATATGGAAAACCTTCTGTGCCAAATTGAGAGGCCATGTGCAGGATTATGGTGTAAGTTTCAATTTCAAAATGGTGTCAAAATTTCTGTACGAAGCCAAGAAGATAATATTTAATTGGCTCAATAGGCGGAGTCAACGCAAGTCGTTCGACTGGAATAAATTCGATCTATTCGTAAAGAAGCATCCACTACCAGATGCAAAAATAATGCACCGATTGTTCTGATTGATCAGGTATGAGTATGTAATGAAATTGTCTTGAGCCCATTGCCTTAGTAGGGCACGATGGGTTCTAAATTGGGGGTTGGCCAGGTGACTGGTTAACTCTACCAGCTATCGTATTTCAGGATTATAAAATGCAAAAAATCTTATTCATTGATCGTGATGGAACCTTAATCGAAGAACCTTTTGATTTTCAAGTGGAGTCATTAGACAAAATTAAGCTGACCCCATATGTAATCCATGCGTTATTGCAATTTCAAAAAGAATGATTTCGCTTCGTGATGGTGAGCAATCAAAACGGTATAGGTACACCTGCGTTTCCCGAAGAGGATTTTATGGTTTGTCATGAGTTTATTTTGGATCTGTTTTCCTCTCAGGGAATATTCTTCGATAAACTCTTTATTTGTCCTCACATGCCCGAAGACAACTGTTTTTGTCGTAAGCCCAAAACGGGTTTATTGGATCAATTTTTACGCGAAACTCCCATAAACCAATCTTCGTCTTGGGTTATTGGTGACCGTGAAACAGACAGACAATTGGCTGAAAACCTAGGCTTAAAAATTTTGCCTGTTTCTTCAAAACACGGTTGGGCTCAAATTACTACCACCATACTCAATAACAAACGTACTGCAAAAATTGTAAGAACAACAAAAGAAACAGCGATTGAATTAACGCTAACACTTGATACCGATCAAGTTGACTCGATTAACACTCCTTTACCTTTTTTTAATCACATGCTCGAACAAATCGCCAAGCATGGTGGATTTAATCTAAAAATTAATGCTCGGGGAGATGTAGAAGTTGACGATCATCACTTAATTGAGGATACGGCCATTGCTCTGGGTGAGGCACTCAAAAAAGCACTCGACGATAAATGGGGCATTAATCGTTATGGGTTTACCTTACCAATGGATGATGCTTTAGCCTCAATTGCAATGGACCTGAGTGGAAGAGCATTTTGTGAATTCAAAGGACAATTTACCCGTGAGTTTGTTGGAGGCATGGCAACAGAAATGGTGCCTCATTTTTTTAACTCCTTGGCGAATGCAATTGGAGCAACCATCCACATTGAAATAAACGGTAAAAATCATCATCACATGATAGAAGCATGCTTTAAATCATTAGGAAGGGCATTGCGTCAAGCCTGTATGAAAACAAATAATGTCTTACCCTCAACCAAGGGGATATTATGATTGCTGTTATCGATGTAAGTGGTACGAATCTGACCTCCTTAGCGAACGCATTAAAAAGATTAGGCTTTGACTACCAACTCACCAATAGTGCTCAGGAAATCAGCAAAGCAAGTCATGTCATTCTGCCTGGCGTGGGTACTGCAACTTATGGGATGAATGCATTGCAACAGTATGGCTTAACCGATGTAATTCGTTCTTTAAAGCAACCGCTACTGGGTATTTGTCTCGGCATGCAATTATTGCTTGAACACAGTGAAGAAGGCGCAATTGACTGTTTGGGACTTATTCCAGGGCGAGTAAAGCGGTTACATCAGAAAGAAGGTTATTGAGTCCCCCATATGGGCTGGAATCAATTGCAATGGAGTCAGAGCACTCTCCTGCAATACTGATTAAATGAAGACGATTACGTTTATTTCGTTCACAGTTATGCTCTGGACGAGAATGAGTTTACTGTAGCCCGCAGTGAACACAGTACACCATTTACTGCAATCATTCAAAAAGACAACGTTTGGGGCATGCAATTTCATCCGGAAAAATCGGCGCATGTCGGAATGACTTTGTTAAAAAATTTTTTAGCGTTTCAGTAACTACTCACCCCTATACGCCACTGCGTGTCGTACATGGGTGAACGAACTATATTTAGAAAAAAATTGAAAAAAATCAAAAAATACTTGACATGTTTTTTTGTGTTAAATTTCAAAATTCACTGAACGGCCCAAAA
>JBOFJV010000246.1:0-5508 GCA_051657005.1 Legionella sp.
TCACTTTTACTATGGAAAATCCAGGTAAATTTAGGATAAGATTGTACTTCGGCACTTTAATCTCCTTTTGTTCGCTAAATCAATGACTTAGTCTAGACTAATTTGATTAAAGTGCCCCCTTAATTGGTGTAGAGCCCAATAAGTTAAGGGGAGTAACTTACCTTATTTTAAAGAAAATGTGTAGTGAAGTTTTTTGAGCAGTGATTATGGTTTATGCCTATTTCTACTTTCATAGCGAAATGTAAACGGATCCTATTGAATTTTCTTCAAGTGGATGCTAGGGTGCCGTTTTGAAAGTTGTTGCTATTACGTTAACTATTAAATGAATAAGGGGAACTGTGTGAAATTTACAAATTTATTAACTGTAGGAGCACTGACAGCGTCTTTAGTATCGCCTACGATGGCAGCAGATACCAGCACAACAACACCTATGTCTGATGCACAAAAAAAAGAAATTGAAAAAGTAGTGCACGATTATTTAGTGGCAAATCCTGAAGTCTTATTGGAATCTTCTCAAGCACTGCAACAAAAACAACAACAAAACATGCAGCAGCAAGCTCAATCTGCGATTAAAGATAATACCGACCAATTATTTTTAGGTAAAACAACAATTGCTGGCAATCCAAAAGGTAATGTGACCATAGTCGAATTTTTCGATTATCAATGCATACATTGCAAAAAAATGTCACCTATCATTGATAGCTTAATTAAGAAAGACAGTGATTTACGAGTAGTTTATAAAGAGTTCCCTATTTTTGGTAAGAGTTCAGAGTTGGCTTCTCGTGCGGCTTTAGCTGCAGGAATGCAAGGTAAATATAAAGCCATGCATAATGCACTTTTCTCGATTAATAAGCGTTTAAATGATCAAATCGTGATGACTACAGCGAAATCTTTAGGTTTGGACATGAAAAAGTTTAAAGCAGATATGCAAAGCAAAGAAGTGACTGAAATATTAGATGCAAACCGTGAATTAGCTGAAAAGTTACACTTGATGGGCACTCCTGCATTTATCATTGCCTCAACTCCAGACGGACAATTTAAAGCAGGCTCTGAGCCATCATTTATACCAGGAGCTGCTACTGAAGAATCATTGCAAGAACTAATAAAGAAGGCAGCA
This sequence comes from Legionella sp., assembly GCA_051657005.1. Lineage (GTDB taxonomy): Bacteria > Pseudomonadota > Gammaproteobacteria > Legionellales > Legionellaceae > Legionella. Next base: position 1,118 of record JBOFJV010000246.1, read on the forward strand.
GGTAATTCATAATAAATACAGTAGTGTAAGGGGCGTGCCCTTGCGCACGTTCCAAAACCCGGGTACAGCGCAGCCTGGGGTTTTATGCAAATTATCTGGGTTTCGCCTCATTGCACTCAGAACACATTGAGATCTACATGACAAAACCAACTACATTTCAGGATATTATTCTAACGTTACAACAATATTGGGCAGCTCAAGGATGTGTGATTTTACAACCATTTGATATGGAAGTAGGAGCAGGTACTTTTCATCCAGCAACTTTTTTACGAGCAATAGGTCCTGAGCCATGGTATGCTGCTTATGTACAGCCTTCTCGAAGACCAACTGATGGTCGTTATGGAGATAATCCCAATCGGGTTCAGCATTATTATCAATTTCAAGTGGTGCTCAAACCATCGCCTTTAGACATACAAGATAAATATTTGGATTCTCTACGTGCCCTGGGAGTAGATCCTTTATCAGATGACATTCGTTTTGTTGAAGATAATTGGGAGTCACCAACTTTAGGTGCATGGGGATTAGGTTGGGAGGTGTGGCAAAATGGGATGGAAGTATCTCAATTTACTTATTTTCAACAAGCGGGTGGATTAGTGTGTAAACCCGTTACTGGTGAATTAACTTATGGTTTAGAGCGTTTAGCAATGCATCTGTTAGGTGTGGATAATTTATTTGATCTGCCCTGGAGCAAGACAACAAATGGCGTTGTGACCTACGGTAATGTATTTCATCAAAACGAAGTGGAAATGTCAGCTTATAATTTTGAGCATGCGAATGTAGAAGAACTATTTAAGCAGTTTGATTATTATGAAAGTGAAGCAGAAAAGTTGATTTCCTTACAATTACCGCTTCCAGCGTATGAGATGGTGATCAAAGCCTCTCATTCATTTAATTTGCTTGATGCACGTAAAGCAATATCAGTTACTGAACGACAGCGCTATATTTTACGTGTAAGACATTTATCAAGAGCAGTGGCGCAGGCTTATTACCAAGCGCGCGAAGCTTTAGGGTTTCCTATGCTTAACCAAAAGGTGTGTGATGATCAATGATTTTATTTTTGAATTAGGTTGTGAAGAACTTCCTTCTGGTTTGGTGTGGGCGTTGGCTGATGAATTGGCGAATCAATTATCAGCGGCTTTAGATAAAGCGCAATTAGTTTATGGACAAGTGAAGCTTTTTGCGACGCCAAGACGAATTGCTGTCGCTGTTTTGGGATTGCAAGCAGAACAAAAAAGTCAAAGCGTTACGCGACGTGGTCCAGCATTAGTGGCTGCATATGATCAAGAAGGGAAGCCGACACCTGCTTTGCTTGGTTTTGCTAAATCGTGTGGGGTAGAAGTAGAACAGCTTTCACGTGTGGAAACTGAGAAAGGCGATTGGATTGTTTATGAAATGCAAAGTCAGGGTAAAAAAACCAAAGAGTTATTACCTGCTTTAATCAGCCAATCTTTGGCTGGTTTACCCATTGCAAAGCCCATGCGCTGGGGAGCAGGGGACGAGGAATTTGCAAGACCTGTACATTGGGCTGTAATGATTTATGGCGATGAAGTGATTGAACATTCGCTTTTGGGAATTCAAAGTGGTCGTTGCAGTCATGGGCATCGGTTTCATCATCCGCAACAATTTGCCATTAACTCTGCACAAACTTATGAATCGCAGATGAAAGAGGCTTTTGTTATTGCCGATTTTGCAATCAGGAAGCAAATAATTAAAGAGCAAGTCACGCAATTGGCTGCATCGCGACATGCTACTGCGATTATGCCTGAAGAATTACTTGATGAGGTGACATCAATTGTTGAATGGCCTCAAGCACTAATGGCTGATTTTGAAAAGGAATTTCTCGAGGTTCCAGCTGAATCACTTATTGCGTCAATGCAAACACATCAAAAGTGTTTTGCTTTAAAAGACCAAAATGGGACGTTATTACCGCATTTCATTACGGTTTCTAATATTAACAGTTCTAATCCAAAACAAGTTACTGCTGGTAATGAAAAAGTAATGCGTGCCCGTTTAAGTGACGCAGCATTCTTTTTTCGGCAAGATAAGAAAAATCCTTTAAACCAGCATATTGTAGGAACTGAAAAAGTTATTTTCCAGGCAAAATTGGGCAGCTTATTGGATAAATCGTTACGCATTGAAGCATTAATGACTTATTTAAGTCCTGCATTGAACTTAAAAGTAGAACAAGCACAACGTGCTGCTCAGCTCAGTAAATGTGATTTATTAACAGGTATGGTAGGCGAGTTTCCTGAATTACATGGATTAATGGGATATTATTACGCACTCAATGATGGTGAGGATCAAGGTGTTGCGCAAGCATTGAATGAACAATACATGCCTCGTTTTGCAGGCGATCATTTGCCTGAGTCTGATTTAGGTCTGGCGCTTTCTTTAGCCGATAGAATGGATACTTTAGTTGGTATTTTTGCTATAGGTCAAAAACCTTCAGGTGTGAAAGACCCGTTTAAATTGCGACGGCATGCGTTAGCAGTAGTTCGTTTATTAATTGCTACAGCAGCACCATTAAATTTAAGTACTTTAATCGAACAAGCAGTGGTTCATTACGGAACATCCATAACAATTGCGCCCAGTTTACACGATGAATTAAAGCTTTTTATTTTAGAACGCTTACAATCCTATTACCAAGGACAAGGATTTAGTGTCGATTTAATTCATGCAGTGCGTGCTCGTCAGGATGAATGGCTCTATGATTTGGATAAGCGGCTAAGTGCCTTGCAATTATTTGTCAATTTACCTGAAGCTGCTTCGCTTTCTGCCGCATGCAAACGAGTGAACAATTTACTGGCACAAGCACGAACACAATCCCTATCAAACGTAAATGAGCAACTTCTTGAAGAGGGCGCTGAGAAGTCATTATATGTGCATCTCAATAAAATCGCACAAGCAGTAGAACCTTTGTATCGTTCTGCAGATTACAGTTCATTGTTGAAATTACTGGCTAGCCTGAAAGATCCAGTCGATGGTTTCTTTGATAAAGTGATGGTGATGGTTGATGATGATGCAGTTAAAGCGAACCGATTGGCACTTTTAGCGCGGTTACAAAATGTATTGCAAGGAGTCGCTGATATTTCATTGCTGCAATTAGGCTAATTGGTTGGTTATAGAGAGTTGTAGTATCGTAGCCTGGGTGCAGCGCAGCGAAACCAGGGTTTATTGAGCTGTATCAGAACCCCATGGTTTCGCTGCGCTGCACCCAGGCTACAATATTTACCATACCTGCTCCGGTGCAAGGACAGAGCCTTGTTCGAAGCTTGATACCAAGACTTCGAAAAGTGCTTCGCGCTTCCTTAGTCCAAACGCTCTGGGGGTAAACAAGATCAAAAAACTTTTTGGATTGATTTTGCGGCGATCTTTCAATATTACACCTTAGCATAATTTCTTGGTTTCATACGGTTATAACATGATTGATATTTCATCAGTAGGTTACATAGACGACTCTTTGCGTGACAAAGCACTAGAACTCGCGATGCAATTGAATTTTGCCCTGGACAAAAATGCGAATGCTTGTCTTTTGGTCACCGAAGAGAAACTGTCTTTAAAAATGCCAGGATTTTCACCTATTTTTGCCGAATTTGGTTCTGCATTTTGGCATAAAAGAAAATCTGAAGGAAAAAAACAAGGTTTAGTTCGTGCGTGTAAGCCCGGCGTTGGTGTGAAAATTATTGATGCCACTGCGGGTTGGGGACGCGATTCCGCAATCTTGGCAAGTTTCGGTGCCGAAGTGTTGATGCTGGAGCGGCATCCTGTGATGGCTTCTTTATTGTTAGATGCTTTATCTAGAAGAAATGAATCCGATAAACAAAAAATGCTTTTGTCGCTTTATACAGGAAATGCCGCTGCCTATTTAAGCTCACTACAAGAACATGATTATCATGACATTATTTATATTGATCCCATGCATCCTGAACGCAGCAAATCTGCGCTAGTAAAAAAGGAGATGCAAGCATTACAACACATGATTGGAGCAGATAAAGACGCGCTTGAATTAATTCAAATCGCAGTAACGCGTGTCAAACAGCGAGTCGTAGTGAAATGGCCACAAAAAATCAAGCCTTTACTGCCGACGGATGTAACTATAGAGGGAAAAACCGTGCGATTTGATATATATGTAGCTCGTTGTCCTAAAGAGGTTAGCATACCAGAGAATGGTCATGTCTCTTAGTCTCGTAGCCTGGGTATAGCGCATAGCTGAAATAAAAGTAATCAAAGTTTGCCACGAAAGTTCACGACCGCTAGTAGCTGAAAGTGCTACCGGGAAAGCGCGACCGAGCGCATTTCGTACTTATCCTTGGGCTGTATGTGGTAACGCGTATGGTTAAGCGTAGGCAAAGGAAGTTGTAAGCCGTAAGCCGCAAGGTTGAAGTGATTGA
>JBOFJV010000247.1:0-6386 GCA_051657005.1 Legionella sp.
GCTCACTTTTACTATGGAAAATCCAGGTAAATTTAGGATAAGATTGTACTTCGGCACTTTAATCTCCTTTTGTTCCCTAAATCAAGGACTTAGTCTAGACTAATTTGATTAAAGTGCCCCCTTAATTGGTGTAGAGCCATTTTTTGCTAAAAACCTACTTGCAAAATAGGTATCGATACCTCAAGACCCAACCTACTTTTAATGAGCGATCGAATTAAAAAAATTTTAAACGGAAAGTTATTGTTTTTCTTGTTCATTCAATAAGTTACTTTATTTTACCATTTCATAGCCTGACGGCTATGGGGTGTAGCGCAGCGAAAACCTAGTTAATTGATTTAACTCAGAACCACGGGTTTCACTGCGCTGCATCCAGGCTACGTCATTTCTTAGATAACTGTTTATGGGTACGTAATTTTATGGCAATCCAATAAAAAACTGCCGTCTTTGTGAATGAAGTGAGGCAATTCAGAACAGAATTCTTAACGAAGCATCGTTCTGCCTCGTTAAGGCTCGCAACGAACGAAATTTACATCCATCGCCGCTATTACTTAAAGCGAGTTCTCTTTTTCATAGTGCTTATCCGCTTCTTGTGCTTTACGCCGATTTTCCTGCAATTGCAGCTCATTGACTTGTTGTTGCAATAATGTCGTCGCTTGAGCTTTGAGTTGCTGCAGTTTTCTGACTAGAAGCCCTAAATGTGTGGCGAGCATCGGTAATTTTTTAGGGCCAAATACGATCAAGGCAACGATCAAAATAACGAGAAGTTCGCCGCTCATGAGGACTTATTATCCTCTTTTGTATGATCTTCATTTAAGGATTTGCGAAAATTGCGAATGGCTTCGCCAAGATCAGTCCCTATTGTTTTTAGCTTGGAGGTGCCAAAAAGCGCAATAATAATGATTAAAATTAATAATAAAGAAAGAGGGCTAATGCCACTTAATCCCATGTTTAGTTCCTCACACTACGGTTAATAAGAACAAACAACCACGCGAAAACAGCACCTATAAGTGCAACAGCGGTGAGTTGTTTGTGGTGAATAAGATGGATGTAGTCAAGTAAGCCGACTAAAAGCAGCGCGCCGCTCGCACCCATTGCGATGCTATTCCAGTGCATGGTTTGTTTTTCACTTTCTCGCGGAGTAGTCATATGCTCTTTATTTATTATTAATTCTTCTTTCTTGAGTTCCAGAAAGTCAAAGATCAGTTTCGGCATATGTGGTAATTGTTCTGCGAAAAACGGCAGGTTTTGTTTTAATTGTGTAAAAAAGGCTTTAGGTCCTATTTGATCTCTGACCCACTTTTCCAGACAAGGTTTTGCCGTAGCCCATAAATCTAAATCCGGATACAGTTGACGGCCTAGTCCTTCTACTGCCAATAATGTTTTTTGCAACAATACCAATTGGGGTTGTACTTCCATATGAAACCGTCTGGCAACTTGAAAAAGACGCAATACAACTTGAGCAAAAGAAATGTCTTTTAAAGGCTTTTCAAAAATGGGCTCACATACAGTACGAATGCTGCTCTCAAATTCATCAATCCGTGTTTCACGTGCTACCCATCCTGATTCAACATGCAATTGAGCTACACGACGATAATCACGATTAAAAAATGCCAGTAGGTTTTCAGCCAAGTAGCGTTTATCGTTGTCATTTAATGTACCCATGATGCCAAAATCAATGCAAATGTACTGCGGGTCTTTAGGATTTTTATAAGACACAAAAATGTTTCCAGGATGCATGTCGGCGTGAAAAAAACAGTCACGAAATACCTGGGTAAAGAAAATTTCGACACCGCGTTCTGCCAGTTTTTTAATATCAACACCATGCGCATGTAAACTATCTAAATCAGCAACGGGTATGCCATGAATGCGTTCGAGAACCATCACATTGGTGCGGCAATAATACCAATATATTTCAGGAATGTATAAGATGGGGGAGCGGTCAAAGTTACGACGTAATTGCGCTGCATTAGCAGCTTCTCTTAATAAATCAAGTTCATCAAGTAATGTATATTCAAACTCTTTGACAATTTCCTTGGGTTTCAAACGTCTTATTTCTGGCCAATAGCGATCAGCCCATTTGGCGATGGTGTACATGATACGTAAATCTTGCTCGATGACTCGACGCATGTTGGGTCGTAGTACTTTGATAATGACCTCTTCGCCTGTTTTTAAGGTTGCCGCATGCACTTGAGCCATCGATGCTGAGGCCAATGGAATGGGATCAAATTTGGCAAAAACGTCAAAAGGAGATAAGCCATATGCTTTCTCAACAATCTTCATTGCCTTTTCACTGGAAAAAGGAGGGACTTTATCTTGCAGTTTGCTCAGCTCAAGAGCGATGTCTGGTGGTAAAATATCGGGGCGAGTCGAAAGTGCTTGACCGAATTTGATAAAAATGGGACCGAGTTCTTCCAACGATTTACGCAGCGCTTCCCCATGCGTTAAGCGTTCTTTGCGAAACCAGTTCCAAGGATTTAAATAAACAATAAAACGCAGTGGCGCAAATAGCCTTAACGACACGACAACATTATCAAGTCCATTTTTAGCCAGGATGTAATTGATATCGATAAGGCGAAAGAGTTGTTTAATTGATTTCATAATGCCTTAACAGTTGATTGATATGGGCTTGCAAACGCTCAACACTTAATGACAACTCGTCGACTTCGGCAAAAAAATCTTCCAATTCATATTTTGATGGGACTACGCGTAATTCTTCTTGCAGGTATTCTGTGACATTTTGGCGCATTGACTCACTAAATTGCTTTTGCATGGCCATTCCTTTCCTGACAAACGAACCAATCTGGTGCGCCACGACGTCACCTGTAAAATGCGCAAGATGTCCTTCCCAATCAATGTCCATTTCATCAAATAATTTTTTAACCTGCTGTCCTAATTCGGTATCACCGGTCATGCGAATTTTATCGTTAAATAGCGAGCGAGCCTGAGAGGCTGGTAATAAACTAAGACGGATTAGGCCCAAAGGATTACTATGAATTACGGTATCTGCTTCCTTATCATAACGATCAAGCAAAATGATTTCACCATTTTTAAAAAGAATGAAAAAGTTAACATTCAAAGGACTAATAATCATTTCAAGCACTTTATTGTCCAATGCCTGAAGTTTCTCCGGCATGCTTTCGTCCAGTTTTGCGGCTTGATTGATGGCTATTTGCAGCGCTTTTAAGGAGTATTTTTTCAGCATAATCAACTCAATATTTATAGGCAATGTGCAAGGCGACTATGCCTCCGCTTAGATTATCATAGTGGCAATCTTCAAATCCTGCATGCTCAATCATTTCTTTGAGTTTTATTTGATCCGGATGCATGCGTATCGATTCAGCCAGGTATTGATAACTGGATTCGTCTTGTGCAAAAAACTTCCCTATTTTAGGTAAAATATGAAACGAATACCAGTCGTAAATTGGTTTTAACCCAGGAATTGTTGGTGTTGAAAATTCAAGAATCATGACTTTCCCACCGTGTTTACATACACGATAGATGGCACGCAGAGCTTCTTCTTTATCCGTCACATTTCTTAGACCAAACCCCATGGTAATGCAATGAAAACTGTTGTCAACGAAAGGCAAGCATTGGGCATTGCCTTGAACATAATCAATGTTTTTATATAATCCGGCATCCAATAAACGGTCACGCCCAACCTGAATCATGGCCGAGTTAATGTCTGCAAGGACTACTCGTCCAGTATCGCCCACTTTTTTACATAACAAGCGCGTTAAATCGCCACTCCCTCCGGCCAGATCCAGGACAACTTGGCCTGGACGGACCTGACTTATTTCCGCCGTGTAGCGTTTCCATAAGTGGTGAATGCCTAAAGACATTAAATCATTCATTAAATCATAGTTTTTCGCTACAGAATGAAAAACTTCGGCTACTTTTTTCTCTTTCTCATCCCAAGCTACAGTGGAGTACCCAAAATGAGTCTTTTTCTCTTCATCAGTCATACAGAATGTGGCGTTGTTATTAAATGTTCCATCTTAACTGATCTTGAGCAAGATACCCAGTTCTTTATGTTGCGTAGTACAAAGCGGTGAAGCCACGCTTCTTGTATCGATTATGGTTATTTAACAATAATAAATTTATATAAAATAATATTTTTTTATTGTAAAACGATAGGTTATGGTTATAGTCTTAGCGAACTTAATAAAAAAGGATACCGAATCATGCAAAAAATAAAAAACAAGCCAGTTGCTTTCCCTATTTTTTCGAGTGCTGTGCTGGCTTATTCCGCTCACTACAGCGTGCTTTATACTATTTAACATGGAGTTCATGCTGCATATAGGCACCTGGTCTTCGATGATTACAGAGATTCAAGCCGAGCAGATCTTGAGTTCTGGACCGTTTTCTCTGCCTCATCGTGTGCTGATATTGGCTATTGAATTAGCGCGTTTAAGCATCACTGTGTTTATTTGTCATCAATTAGCGAATCTTTTTCATCTCTTTGCACAAGGATATTTGTTTGAAGAAGAAAATATTAAGTTGATTAAGCACGTTGGTATCTACATGATAGTTGGGCAATTGCTGCAGTTGATCTACCAACCTTTAATCACAGTGGCCTTGAGTTTCAATAATTCTGTGGGCTCTCGTTTTGCAAGCATAACGATTGGAACCACCAATGCTTCCACGCTCATGACCGCGTTTATTATTGTCGTTACATCCTGGATTGTTCAGGATGCGCATCAATTAAAATCTGAAACGCAATTAACAATTTAAGGAGCTAAGTGATGTCAATTATTGTTAATTTGGATGTGATGATGGCAAAACGTAAATGCCGGCTAAAGGATTTAGCCGAGGCCATAGGGATTACAGAAGCCAATTTATCCATTTTGAAAAATGGTAAAGCAAAAGCCGTACGCTTTGCGACACTTGATGCAATTTGTGCTTATTTACAGTGCCAGCCTGGCGATATTATTGAATATCGCTACGACCAAGAGGACGAGTTAAGTGAGCGCCGTGCTTAATTGATGTTCGGTCAGGAAATGGCGATCAAATGTAGCCTGGGGGCAGCTCAGCGAAACCCAGGGTTAAACGGTCTGACAACAGCACTCATTAAAGCGTTGCTAGAACCTGTAAATAGCGGTTCTCATCAGGAGCGGTATTGCTTTTTTGTGCCAGCCACAAAAACTCAGCCAACTGCTCCATCATCAAATGTTCCACTTCAAGAGCGTCATGGTATTTGGCGATTAGATCTTGATGAATGGCGCTGATGCCGGAGGGGCGATCGGTCGCTATTTGTTCGCGAATTGCAAGATGCAGACCCATATGCAGAAATGGATTGGGTGCGCACAGCTCAGGAAAATAGGTTTGTTGCTGAAATCTATCCTGGTTTTCAATAAGTTTATGGTATTCAGGATGAGCCAGAATAACTTGCACTATTTCATTTTCTAAAGGCGATAACAGCTTTTTGTGCTGGTATTTTTCCCAGCTGCTAAAAAACATTTGTCGTGTATCTTGAATGGTATCGCCGTAAAACATACTTGCTCGATAAATAAAATAATAAAACACGAATTTTAACTGAAGCCTGTTCGAACAACAATGGGAACTCGCAGTGTGCATCGAAAGCTACTTCTTCAGTTGACATAAATAGATGGTTATGAGATAGTCATTTTGCGAGGTTGGACTTGCTATGTGTCATTCTACTGGGTCAATTGGCGACACACTGATTGTCCCTTTCTATTTTAATCGATTTTTCAATAATGAAATTAAATCATATTTTCTATCCCATTGTTTATGAAATTAATTGAATGCAATCCGCTCCCAATTTGATGCCTATGAATGCCATTAACAGGCCGCTCAGTAATTCGATGCCTTTCCATACATTTGCTTTGGTCAACACATCGGAAAAATAGCGAGAAGTAAATGTTAAAGAGGAAAACCAAACCAGGCTCGAGGTGACTACGCCAAGTAAGCAGATGTGTTCTTGATCATGATAGCCACTACTTACGCCACCAATAATGACTAAAGAATCGATAATTGCATGTGGATTTAATATGCTAAATCCTAATGCTAACAGGATGATTTGGGTTTTAGTGCGAGGTTGCATGGTATTTCCCTCGGTTTGTTTTGGTTTTGCAAAAGCATTGGTTAGTGCTTTTGCAGCGTAAAACAGCAAAAAACCTGTTCCTAGCACCATCATCCATACCTGGAGAACATGGCGAATGATGAGTCATTCATGAAGGCCAGTGATGCTGGCACAAATCAAAATGAAGTCGCAAATAAAACAAATGGTCTCTTTCCCATTTAAGGGGGCAGCTCTAATCACCCACAGAGCACCTTAACACGCACTCTGTAATTTTCAAATTTTCTAAAACCATAAGCTCTTCGCTGAATTAGTTTCATTTTACGATGACACCATTCTGTGATTCCAT
>JBOFJV010000248.1:0-1546 GCA_051657005.1 Legionella sp.
TAGCTTCATTGGGTAAGACCATGGGAGCTTGGAAATATGAAGTCGCCAGAATGTGGCGGTTTAGTAAATCAAATGGAATCACAGAAGGGTTTCATCGTAAAATGAAACTAATTCAGCGAAGAGCTTATGGTTTTAGAAATTTTGAAAATTACAGAGTGCGTGTTAAGGTGCTCTGTGGGTGATTAGAGCTGCCACCTTAAATGGGAAAGAGCCTAAAAACTTAAGATTTTATTAACAAATTCATAATAGGTAAAGTGGTCTCGATAGATACAATGGAGCTGGTGATGGGAATCGAACCAACGCTATCAGCTTGGGAAGCTGAAGTTATACCATTGAACTACACCAGCAAAACAGCTGCATTTTTGGAAATCATCATACCGCGTATGACGCTAATAAGTCTACTCAAAACCATCGAATTGCACTCGACATGTTTCTTTATGCTTACTATGTGTGGATGCTGTTAAAGAGCGGAGCGAGCGATGATGCATGATGAAGAGGTATTCTCATTCTAAAAACAGCTTATCAACGCTATCACTACTAAAAAACAAACTGGAAAATAATACATCATCCATTCAATCTCTAATTAATACAAGCAATTTGACAGACTATAAACAGACTTATCCACAGAAAATGTGCATAACATTTAGAGAGAAACGACGATTCAATGAGAGAGTAATGCAGTAAAAACCTGGCGTATTTAAATAGAGAACGATTTTATTACGAGTCTACTGAAAAAATATCCACAAGATGGATTTTCAAAAATAAAATGAGGATTTGCTATGATATACAAATAAAAAGTAAAAAAATAGTCTTGACTCAAACAATTTTTTTAATAGGTCACGGGGAGATGTTGAATCTTGGTTGAGCAGTCGTCGTTAAATGCAAGATGCACCGAATACGACCGCGCTTGGAAAAAGGTAATTTCTACCTTTAACTTAATTGATTTGGACAACCGGCTTGATGGTATGAAACAAGCGCATTATAAATGCCTTCATAATCGGCAAATGCATTTATATTTGCTTTAATTTCATCAAACACCGCATTTGTTCGTAGACAAGTTCCCGTTTCAGCAATACTTAAATGGTCCCCATTTGCCTTTTTATAAGAAATAAAACCAGTCCCACAATGAAGATGCGGTTTTTTTCTTTACCATTCCCTAAAAACTCGTCATTACTACAAAAAGTTTTTTTGAAGTTCATCTTATCATTGAGGCTCTACACCAATTAAGGGTGCACTTTAATCAAATTAGTCTAGACTAACTCCTTGATTTAGCGAACAAAAGGAGATTAAAGTGCCGAAGTACAATCTTATCCTAAATTTACCTGGATTTTCCATAGTAAAAGTGAGAGGATATCAACCATTAATATTAGATGTAAGCTATAACCGATTAGCCAGTTGTAGTCATTATCAAAGTAAGAGCGTACGCAAGAAATCCTCGTATATACGCAGAGTTCATCATGAGTTAATCTGACATCGTCGAAGTATATTAGTATTTAAAGCGTATAAGTTATATTGTTATGCGTGTAGTCGTTATGGTAATCAACAA
>JBOFJV010000249.1:0-6094 GCA_051657005.1 Legionella sp.
TACGATGATGTTGTCATAATTACTCTCCTGTGAAACCGTCAAGTCCACAGCTGTATTTTGACATAATCGTCACTAAATCTGAAGGCTAAGCCTTGAGAGTCTCACTAGTCAAACTAGTGGTTTACCTGTCTTAAAATTAGCCCAAGAGTTTCCTCAGATTGTCTTTGATAATCATATTCAGCAAATCGAATTTATTTGGAAAGGATTTTCCTCTGAATCTAAAGCAAAACGGCACGAGCTAATGCTTGGGTTGATGAAGCAATTGGATTTAATCTACCAAGTGATTCCTGATACGGAGCAATCATTTTATAAGGATTTGTTCAATCAGTTGAGTTCGGAGCAATTTAAAAAAGTTCTGAATTGCGTGGAAGAGCATCAGGATTTAATCAAGGCCCATCCCAAGCTGATGCAAGCCGTATTAACCTTGGCCAAGACATCCAATGAGCATGGTCTGAAAGTTTTATCAGAGGTATTGAAGTCTATTGCAGCACATAAGGATTCTGATCCTGAACTCTTGTTTAAAGTCTTGAAAAAAGAGTGCTTGGCTGCGCGTTCTTTAGGGAAAGAATTGATTAATGCACGCGTGGTTCTGGTTTATCTCTTGAATCAAAAACTCTTGGTGCAGCAGGGCATATGGTCTGAGGAGCTGAATCAGAATCTTTTATCTCGCTCCTTTGATGCTTATGTAAGCTAGACCAAGAGCATCATAAAGCAAAAAGTGGGATTTAATTTAGGCAAAAAACAACAAAACTCCCTCTTGCGTTTGAGCGCGGAGTTAAGCCTTATTGGACAAGACTTTTCTCATAATGGACTGATTTCAGATTCCTTTGCCAAGAAAATGCAGGGTTTAGTGAAGACTTCTAATTCATGGATTTTGTTTGGTCCTAGCCAGAATGAGCAAAAAATTATGGGTGATTTGGAGAAAAAATAAATCATGCATTAGCGGCAAAAAATACAGGGCATTTGGTCTTTCTGCAATCTGTAGCTCACGCGCATATGGATTCCTATCGCCATGAGATTAGTCGTAATAAAGGACGTTGGTTTTATATGACTGCACGCAGTGCTTTGCATCAAACGCTGGATCGTATTGCTGATGAGGTGGTTCATGATTGGCTTTCAGATGAGGCGGATCGCACGCATTTCTTCAATTACCAACGGCAACTGAAGGAATAGTTTCAGAGTATGAGTAAGATGCTTTCAGAGGAATTGCGCAAACCAGTGTATCAAAAGTCGTTTTTTTTAGATTGGGTACGAGGTTTTAAATCCAAGCCTGATTTTAGTGATCTGCGTGATGCGTTGAATGAGTCTGAACAATTAGATACGCTTTTGAGCACACTTAACGATCGTTATGATGAATTGCCTCGTTATCTTCAGACCTTGAGCAAGGATCTGCTTTCACGCGGCGCGCGCTTGTCCGAAGTCTTCAGTTTGCAAAGGGAACTGCCTTCGGAGCAGAGTAAAAAGATGTAGATGTAAAGGAAGTAAGTTTTGTGTTCTTGGTTATTGCCCCTTAAATGGGAAAGAGCCAGGTTTTTTAATATTTTAATTTTTTAAGGTTCTAATTTTTTCTAGGGTGAATTGTCAACACACCCTAATAGTTTTTCACAAATTGAAAAATATATAGTCTCCAATTGAACCAATTCATTTAATGTAATGCATTCATTAACCTGATGGATTGTTGCATTGACAGGACCAAGCTCAACTACCTCAACACCGAAGGGCGCAATAAATCGGCCATCAGAGGTTCCTCCACTGGTTGACAGTTCAGGTGAACTACCGGTTTGTTCCGTAATTGCCGTCTTACAGCTTTCAAGTAGAGCCCCTTGAGCAGTTAAAAAAGGCTCTCCGCTTAATCTCCATTCGATGGTCGGATTAAGATCGTGTTCATGAAAAATGGCGACCACTTGCTCTTTTAACGAATGATGAGTCTGCTCTGTTGAATATCTGAAATTAAGCTGTAATACCAATTCCCCAGGGATAATATTGGAAGCATGACCTCCAGAATGAATGTGAGTAATTTGCATGGAAGTCGGTGGAAAATGATCATTCCCACGATCCCATAATGTTGTGGTTAATTGTGCTAAAGCAGGACTCATTCGATGAATTGGGTTGTCAGCCAAATGAGGATATGCGACATGCCCTTGTTTTCCCTGTAAGCCGATTTGTGCGCTGAGTGAACCACGTCGGCCAATTTTAATCACATCGCCAACTTGAGCAGTACTTGAAGGTTCTCCTACAATGCAGTAATCAATGTGAATGTCTTGGTTATGAAGGAGTTGCATGACATAGGGTGTCCCAAAATCATAATCATTGCCTTCTTCACCGCTCGTTATCAGAAAACCTAATCTTCCTTGGAATGTTGGGTGGGAAGTAACAAATCGTTGCGCCATCAATAACATGCAGGCAAGGCTTCCTTTCATATCGGCAACACCTCGCCCATAGAGTAGGCCATTTTTATTTTCTAATACAAAAGGGTCTGTTAACCATTTTGTTATTTCACCAACATGCACTACATCAGTATGTCCTGCAAATACTAATAATTGACCGGATGTTCCATAAGAAGCAAAGAAATTGGAAACTGGCCCATGATTCATTCGTTGGCAGGTAAATCCTATATGCTCTAAAAACTCAATCATAAACTCCTGACAACCAGCATCTTCAGGAGTTATGGATGGAAAACGAATCAGCTTTGCCAAGAGTTCTTGTAACTCTTGAGGTGTTATTCTATTTTTTGATTCAGTCATGCTAATTGGATCTTAGTAATTCATTAATTCTGACTTTTGCTCGGGTTTTTTCATCTACTTGTTTTACAATAACGGCGCAATACAAACTGTAGCTTTTGTCTTCGCTAGGTAGACTTCCAGCGACGACAACGGATCCAGCAGGGATTCTACCGTAAGTAATTTCTCCAGTGAGGCGATTGAATATTTTAGTACTTTGCCCTAAATAAACCCCCATGGATAAAACTGAGTTTCGCTCTACGATAACGCCTTCAACAACTTCTGAGCGTGCACCAATAAAGCAATTGTCTTCGATAATTGTCGGGTTTGCTTGCAGTGGCTCCAGAACGCCACCAATACCTACTCCGCCTGAAAGATGAACGTTTTTACCTATTTGTGCACAAGACCCTACGGTTGCCCAGGTATCAACCATCACCCCTTCATCAATATAAGCACCCACATTGACATAGGAAGGCATTAAAACACAGTTTTTAGCAATGTAGGCACCTTTACGAACCATTGCCTGTGGTACAACTCGTACACCAGTTTGTTTGAATTGTTCTTCAGTATAGTTATTGTATTTTAGTGGTACTTTGTCATAAAACTGACAAAAGCCAGAATCAACCACTTGGTTATGGAACAGCTTAAAAGATAAGATGACTGCTTTTTTTATCCATTGATGGACTACCCATTCTTCATTAATTTTTTCTGCAACACGATATTGGCCGCTGTCGAGGCAAGAGAGTACTTCATTAACGGCCGCAATTAATTCTGGACTGGCTGTATCAATTGATAATGTTTGGCGTTGTTCGAATGCGTGTTCAAGTAGTGTCTGTAAAGTTTGCATCTTTTGTTCCTATGGTACCTGTAGCCTGGGTGAAGCTCGCCGTAACCCAGGAATGTTTTATAAAATCCTAACCCGGGTTACGCTGCGCTTCACCCATGCTACTTTTAATATGCTAAAGCGTACTCTAAATCAGCTTGTAGATCATCTACATGTTCTATACCGACTGAAAGACGAATAAATCCATCTTCTATCCCTAATGCTTTACGTTGTTCTGGTGGTATCGATGCATGCGTCATAATTGCAGGGTGTTCAATCAAACTTTCAACGCCACCAAGGCTTTCAGCTAAGGTGAATAATTCACAGCGCGATAAAAATCGCTTGGCTGTATCAATTCCACCATCAATCACCATGGAAATCATTCCTCCAAAACCATACATTTGTTCTTTGGCCAATTGGTGTTGTGGGTGGCTTGCGAGCCCAGGGTAAATCACTTTTGTTACTCTAGGCTGAGCACTTAGCCAATGGGCTAAATGAGCGGCATTCTCGCAATGTCTTTCCATCCTTAAGGAGAGGGTTTTTAAGCTTCTTAATACGAGAAAACTGTCGAATGGACCAGCAACACCACCGCAAGAATTTTGTAGAAAAGCAATTTTTTCAATTAAAGTTGGATTATCGCCAACGACGACAACACCACTAATCACATCAGAATGGCCATTGAGGTATTTGGTTGCTGAATGAAGAACAATATCAAATCCTAATTCGATGGGACGTTGGATCCAGGGGGTAGCGAAGGTGTTATCAGCAACGGCAATTAAATTATGTCGTTTTGCGATGGCAGCTATTTCACGTAAGTTCGCAATTTTTAACATGGGGTTTGAAGGGGTTTCAACCCAAAGCATGCGTGTTTTTGGCGTAATTGCTGCTTCAATTTTTCCATAATCTGACATATCCACAAAAGAAAATGATAAGCCTGATGTACGTGTTTTTACTTTATCAAAAAGACGCAACGTACCGCCATAAAGATCATCCATCGCGACCACATGATCGCCTGCATTCAATAAATCAACAACAGTATTAATCGCAGCCATACCCGATGCAAAAGCAAAACCACGTTGGCCTGATTCTAAACTTGCGATAGATCCTTCATAAGCTGCACGTGTCGGATTATGGGTACGTGAATATTCATAGCCAAGATGGTCGCCTGGAGCTTTTTGTTTGTAGGTCGATGTAGCATAAATGGGGGGCATGACGGCTCCAGTACTTGGGCAAGGTTCTTGACCAGCATGGATAGCGCGTGTTTCAAAATGATTCTTTTTCATTGAAAGTATCCTTTAGGTAATGAAAATGTATGGAATAACTTCCTTAGGATCACTTTTTTCATTTGTAGGGCAGTGATCTTCTCAGAGCAGTGTATGTAGGATATTCTAGAGTGGGTTCCATGTACAGGCAAGTTTAACTTCAGGGGCGTTTTAACAATGAAATTTGATCTTCATGCTTTGCTTTCAGCAAAATACGCACAGTGGATTATTATTGTTTTAATCGCACTTTTTTCGCTATTAATTATTGCTGAATACTCTAAGTTGATCTTTTCTCCTGTGACGATTCCAACCCCATCTGTGACTGTAAAAGAGATACCCATTGCCAAAAAAGAGAATTCGCTTGACGCGATTTTAAATTCTTCATTATTTGGGGTTTATGTTTCTAATAATTTATCCAGTATTAAAAAATCCATGTTGAATGTCACCTTGGTTGGCATTTTATTAGCTAATAAAATAAATAATTCTCAAGTCATCATTCGTTCGGCAAATGGAGAGGAAAGAACTTATAAAGTGGGTGATAGTATACCAGGTGGTGCAGTCATTAAAAGGATAATGACCAGTGGAATCTTGGTCGAACGACATGGTACTTTAGAGAGTTTAAGTTTACCCAAACATGAATTAATCTTTGAACCCGTGGCAAAGCCTTTGAAAGAGGAATAAAAGTTTATGAGGCGTTTATTGAAGTTATTAACCGTTGTACTTTTTATTTCTACTATGGTGGCTTGTGCTACTAAGAGCGCGATTAATCTGCGTGAAGGAATTGATAGTTTCAGAGTGGAAGAGTACCGTAAAGCATTTATTCGTTTAAAACCCGAAGCGCAAAGGGGACACCCGGAAGCTCAATATGCAGTGGGTTATATGTACTACTACGGTAAAGGGGTAGTAGAAGATAGAAAAAAAGCATGGTTTTGGATTAATGCAGCCGCAAATTTGGGGCAACCTGACGCCAAAGAAGCAATTCTAATACTCAAGCAGGGTGGGTCGTTAAGTTAATGGCGTCAACCTAGGAAAAATGACACTGAATCGTAGAATCGTACCCTGGGTGCAGCGTAGCGGAACCCAAGGTTCCGAGTCACACAATAACCTCGTGCACCCAGGCTACAATTATCGGCTCTTTCCCATTTAAGTGGGCAGCTCTAATCACCCACAGAGCACCTTAACACGCACTCTGTAATTTTCAAATTTTCTAAAACCATAAGCTCTTCGCTGAATTAGTTTCATTTTACGATGAAACCCTTCTGTGATTCCATTTGATTTACTAAACCGCC
>JBOFJV010000250.1:0-5091 GCA_051657005.1 Legionella sp.
ATTCAAAATCAGGAGCAGCTCGATAAAACGAGCGGTGCTGATGAGAAAGGTAATTTTTAAAGTTAGTTTGAACTAATCGCCGGCAGCCCTTGGGGCTGCTCACCACCGTCAAGCCACCTGCTTTGCGGGTGCGGTCTGATTTGCGGAATATTACTACGATAAGGAAGACCTTTTGCACCTGCAGGTGAAATTTCATCTGTAGAAATATTATTACCCACAATCAGTAACATTGGCACTTTCAGTGAATGAGGCAGGGGCTCAAATTAGGGCAAGCTCACAATATTTGGCCCTTTCACCAGGTTTATTTTTTTTGCTTCATTCAAGGGTAAAGGCTGTTCAAAACAGGCTGGATTTAATCGTGTCTTTTTAGGTAATTGGATTTCAGGATATGGCATATCCAATGTTCTTGGAGCGGTAATCACGCCTGTAAGAGCTGATGCTGCGGCTGTTTCGTGGCTGCAAAGAAACACTTTATCGTCCTCAGTTCCTGAGCGGCCTGGAAAATTTCTTGGCACAGTGCGTAAGCTGTTTTTATCTGTAGCTGGTGCTTGCCCCATGCCGATACATCAATTACAACCGGTTTGATGAATGCGCGCGCCCGCATGGATCAAACTTCCTAAATGCCCGTCACGAACCAGTTCTTCCAAGGTTGTTCTTGAACTTGGATTAATATCAAATGAGACATTAGGTGCAATGGTATGGTTTTTTACAATTTCCGCTGCAATGGCGAAATCACGATAACCAGGATTGGCTGAGGAACCAATATAAGTCTGATAAACCTCCTCGCCTGCTATTTTGGCAACTGGAACTACATTACCTGGACTGGATGGTTTGGCGATGAGTGGTTCAAGTTTGGATAAATTAATTTCTTCATGCTCATCATATGAACTGTTTTTATCGGCTTTTAATTCTAGCCAATCGTGTTCACGGCCATGGCTTTGTAAGAATTCCTGGGTGATTTCATCTGAAGGAAATACGTTCGTTGTTGCTCCTAGCTCTGCACCCATGTTCGCTATTACATGGCGATCCATAGCACTTAAGTGTTTTAACCCTTGGCCATAATATTCAAAAATATAACCTACACCGCCTTTTACGTCATGGCGACGAAACATTTCTAGAATGATGTCTTTGGCACTGACTCATTTTGGCAATTTTCCAGTTAAACGAATTCCCATCACTTTAGGCATTTTAATGTACAGTGGATAACCGGCAATAGCCATTGCAACTTCTAATCATCCTGAACCAATAGCAATCATCCCTAGAGAACCGGCAGCACAGGTATGGCTGTCTGAGTCCGTTAACGTTTTTGCTGGTTTACCAAAATTTTGCATGTGCACCGCATGACTAATGCCATTTCCGGGACGGCTAAAATAAATACCATAGCGTCTGGCTGCGCTGGCTAGAAAAAGATGATCATCTGGATTTTTGTTGTCTTCTTGAATTAAATTGTGATCGACATATTGCACTGAGATTTAGGCTTGAGTACGTTCAAGCTCTATTGCTTCGAGTTCAAGCATCACAAGGGTCCCCGTAGCATCCTGACAAAGTGTCTGATCAATTTTTAAGGCAATTTCTTTTCCAGGCTCCATTTGGCCTTCAATAAGATGGGCTTTAATGCTTTTTTCCGTAACATTCATAGCTATTTCCTCCATGAGAACAGCTGATTGTTAAAATATAGCACAGGGGAATAAATAGACTAAACTTGTACATGAGGGATCTTTGGGGGAATAGGTATGAATTATATAAATCGCTCTCATGCTGGTCGTGTTCTTGCGGGTTTTCTTAAAGAATACAAAGAGCGCTCGGATGTAATTGTATTGGCATTACCTCGAGGATGTGTGCCTGTAGCATATGAAGTTGCGAAAAGACTCTCAGTGGTATTGGATATTTTTATCGTACGTAAATTAGGTGTTCCAGTCCATGAGGAATTAGCTATGGGCGCCATTGCATCAGGAGGAGTGGTTATTTTTAATGAGAAAATGGTTCATTCATTTCGGATAGACGACGACGCGATTGATAAGGTGTTGCATTTGGAACAGGAAGAGTTAGTACGTCGAGAACGGGTTTATCGAGGTGATAAACCGTTTCCTGAGCTTCAAAATAAAACCATCATTCTTGTTGATGATGGCATTGCAACCGGTTATACCATGCGTGCCGCAATTGCAGCATTGAAGCAGAAAAATCCTGCCGCATTAGTTATTGCTGTTCCAGTGGCTGCGCGTTCTACTTGTGATGAACTTGCTCCTTTAGTCGATGCTCTTATTTGCCCACTGCAACCAACAAATTTTTATGCTGTTGGGGTATGGTATAATGATTTTTCACAAACTACCGATGAAGAGGTTATCCAATTGTTTCATTTAACTGATTAAATAGTCCATGCCAATCAATCCTATTGAACCGCCATATTTCATAATGAATGAAAATTGAGTACTCTAAGCGCTCAACTAATAGGGTTAACTTGAGAATTAGCCACGTCAACGCCCTTACTATCTGAGGAAAAATATGACTGAATTAACAAATAAAATTATTTTAATTACCGGCGCTTCCAGTGGAATAGGTCAAGCTGCGGCACGACTCTGTGCAAAGCATGGCGCTCGCTTAATATTATGTGCTCGTCGTGTGGAACGTCTGGAGTCTTTAGCAACGGAATTGAGTCAGCATTATGGTAAAGAACAGTATATACTGCCTTTAGATGTACGTGATTATGAACAAGTTCAGAAGCAATTAGGCACGTTACCCAGCCAATGGCAAGCGATTGACGTATTGATTAATAATGCAGGTTTGGCATTGGATACCTTCCCTCTCCAGCAAGGCATTGAAGCGAATTGGGATATTATGATTGACACCAATATTAAAGGATTACTTTATGTCAGTCGCGCTTTGATTCCTTGGATGTTGACCAGAGGTTGTGGTCATGTAGTGAATCTTGGTTCAATAGCAGGGCATGAATGCTATCCAAATGGCAATGTTTATGCGGCAACAAAACATGCAGTTCATGCGCTTTCTAAATCAATGCGATTGGATTTATTTGGAAGCCCAATTCGGGTGACTGAAATCGCCCCAGGAGCAGTAGAAACGGAATTTAGCGAAGTGCGATGGAAGGATAAGAAAAGAGCAAAAGCGTTTTATCAGGACTTTCAACCTTTATTAGCAGAAGATATTGCTGATGCTATTGTCTATTGCATTACGCGGCCATCCCATATGGATGTTGAGCAAATGATTATTATGCCAACGGTACAAGCCTCCGCCAATCATTTATTTAGAGATACTAAATAAGTAAGAATTGCGCAAATAATTTACACCAATGGGGTTTGTTGTCTATTATTTATACATATAGGTAATGACTTTTCCTGGCTGAACCATTGAATAGTCTCAGATAGGTAGGTTGTTTTGGAGAGTGGTGTGTAAGCCCATGTTGTTAATGGGAAGCCTTAAGCTCTGCATAAACCTCCAGCGTGAATTAAACTAGGGGCTCAGGAAACGGGAAGTCGTTGCCTGTATTTTTGCTCAATGCGTACAAAATCCATCTCCAATTAATGGGTGAGGGCAGAATAAATAAACCGTGTCTCTAATATTTTCTCATGCGAGATACGTCATTGGTCTTACACCCTGAACGACTCCCATCTTAGATAAAACATAGACGTCAAGCCGTTATTTCATGACTCGGTTCTAAAAGATCAAAATCATTTTTTGAACAAATCATGTTCTTGTTGTATACTATTTTTACGGGCATTCAATCGAAACTTAGATGCTAGGAGGCTATATGATAAAGCTATTTATTTCTTTAGTTTTAAGCATACCCTTATTTTTAACACCCTTGATAGGATATTCTGCCCCAGTCTCAACACTTGATAATCCAGTAATTAGGACTCATGCTTCTTCAGCTGTCAATAATAATTTACCCAAAGCAGGAACTAATTATGCTTATTATTGGCACAGATGGCATCATGGGCACCGTCATTGGCACCATTGGCATTATTACTAGTCTTTAGAAATCAATCGATTAGATACTAATAATAGGAAGGGATTTATGAACAGGTTGATTCTTGCTTTTATGATGGTGGGTTCCATGCTTCTGGTAACTGGCTGTGTTACGCAAAGGGTTTATTATACCCCGGCGTATACCCCGAGTTATGCATATTCCGTTGGGTATTATCATACCAGCCCATACTGGAATATTGATTATTATAATAATGATGATGATGCTTATTATTATGGTTATGATGATTTGGGTGACGTAGGTTATTGGGGTATGTATGATTCTGATGAAGTGTATTAGTAACACAGCGCTTTCATTTCAATGCACGCTGATGAGTTTTTCCCATCGGTAAGGACTCTGAGGCTTTCTTAAACGGTAATTCTTAAAAACAATGCCTGCCTTTCCTTATTTATTTGAAGTCATCAAGTCCATTAAAAGCATATATTGACCATAATTAGTGCATTTGTATATAATTGTTCCAAATTATAATTATATAACCAATCAGAGAGTTAATTGTGCAAAGCAAATTAGAGACAGTTAATTATTTCACGGTTGCTCTTGGTGCAGGACCAAGTGGGCTGCTTGCTACTTTATCTGCATTAAAATTTTGTCCAAGAGACAGCAAAGTTGCATTAATAGGCGATAGAATCGAAGAGCGTGGCATACGCGAACAAATTTTATGGATAGAAGTTGATGTATTCGATTTTATTGAAAAAATGGTAGGTACTGATTTAGTAAGAAGCTACGTCACCTCTATGGAGATTACAGAAAAATATGAAAAAACAGAAAAGAAAGGGTATTTCATTACTACAGGTGATCTGGAGAAACTCCTTTATGAAGGATTACAAGAACAATACACCCAAGGTGTTCATTACGACGTTATCCAATCTGAAAAAATAGCCACTGGTGTCGAGCCTAAAGACAAAATAAAGTGCGCCACGAAAGTGCACGACCTCTAGTAGCTGAAAGTGATACCGAGCGCATTTCGTACTTAGCCTTGGGCTGTATGTGGTAACGCGTATGGTTAAGCGTAGGCAAAGGAAGTTGTAAGCCGTAAGCCGCAAGGTTGAAGTGATTGATCTCCGTTAAGTTTAGTATGAGAGGTGGCCCAT
>JBOFJV010000251.1:0-9374 GCA_051657005.1 Legionella sp.
CGCTCACTTTTACTATGGAAAATCCAGGTAAATTTAGGATAAGATTGTACTTCGGCACTTTAATCTCCTTTTGTTCGCTAAATCAATGACGTAGTCTAGACTAATTTGATTAAAGTGCCACCTTAATTGGTGTAGAGCCGCGATTTCTGTAGCAGTCCCGGCGGTCACTGGATTTAGCGCTCATGTCAGCCAGAATTTTTTTTCTCGGAAAGCACAACGTCAACGTGACGAGCGATTATTGACGGAACACCGGCCTTCCTATTCCTCCTTAAGTGGCTTAATTTAGCTAATGCATGCGCACGAACGAATAAACCAGAAGGGAGTCAACATCAATGCGCGCTTTACTCTAACGCATTCCAAGCGAAACAGGCATAACAAAGGCATGATGAGCGAATGCGTCAGCACGAACACATACGTTCGCACGAACCAATAAATCGGGCTGAAATAAACGCCAATGGACTTTTTGCACGTAAACGCTTACTTAATAGTGTCCACTGAAGGAAAAAATGAGATTAAATCGTAGCCTGGGTGCAGTGTAGAGAAACCCAGGTTTATTGATGTGATTCGGAACCACGTGTTACGCTATGCTGCACCCAGGCTACAACTCTGAATTTAGTGCTCAGCCAGAATTTTTTTGCTCGGGCCAGCCACCACCCAGCGCTTGAAAAAGCGCAACGGTATCCGACAGTCGATTTGCCTGAGCTTGAATTAAATTAAGTCGAGCCTGTTGATAAAGGAGTTCATTCATGAGCAACACAACAGTACTGCTGTCGCCTAATCGCTGTTGACTACGAGAAATAGTGAGGCTCGTTAACGCAGCTTGCTCCGCATGATTTGCTGTACGTAATGCAATGGCGTCTGATTGAATGGTTTTTAAAGTGTCCGCCACATTTTGAAAGGCGTTAATTACGGTTGCCCGATATTCTGCTGCGGCTTGTCGGTAACTGGCTTCCGCTGCACGTTGTTTATGGCGCAACGTTCCAGCATCAAAAATAGGCTGGGCAATAATTCCTGCCAAAGCCCAAAATTGCGTGTTAGGTAGAAACAATGTACTTATCGTTGTTGCTGCAGTACCTAAGTTGGTGCCATTGCTCGTAATGGTAAAATTAGGTAAACGATTTGCAATCGCTACGCCAATTAATGCATTGGCTGCATGCATTTGTTCTTCAGCAGCGCGGATATCAGGCCGATTTTCTACAAGTTTTGCAGGAATCGATAGCGGCAACTCCTGGGGAAGATGGATGGCACTTAAATGAAAGCGAGGAGGATGGTGATCGTCAGGAAATCGCCCAGTCAGTGCATTGATTAAATCACGAGAAATAGCCAGTTGCTTCTCCAACTTGGGAAGCGTTACTTCGGACACCGCGAGCGCCGCTAGCTGCGTGGCTACGTCAGCGCGAGAGGTATCGCCTAATTTTAATTGTTGTTCGCTGATGGCTAGAAGTTTTTTTGATTGGCAATGATTTTTTGGGTTACGACGATTTGTTAACGTAAAGCGGCCTCCTGGATGGCGGCACTTACCACATTAGTCGTTAAAGTGAGATACGTTGCCTCCAATTGATAGCGTTGTGCTGCTGCTTCGGCGACTAATGATTCCAGTTGTCGTCGTGTTCCGCCAAACACATCCGGTGTATATGAGAGATAGAGTTGGCCTATAAATAAAGAATATAAGTACTGATTGCTTGCGAGCACGCTTGTAATAATCTTTGCTGTTTTCTGATACGTTGGTGAGAATGAAGCGCCCAGATAAGGATACAACGCGCCCTTTTGTGCATAGGCATTTTCAAGTGCAACTGCTAAGAATTCCTGGGCTGCACGTACTGTTGGATTCTGTTGTAAACTTGCAATAACCAAATCATTTAAATCTTGAGAATGAAATAATTCCCACCACTGCACCGGGAGATCTTTATTGGTTGCAAAATATTGTATCTCCCCTTGCTTTGTCGGAGTGGCACTGGTTTTTTTACCTAAAGGTGTTCCGATGTAGTTTTGAGGAAGTTGGGCTTCGGGTCTTTTATAATTTGGTCCAACGGCACAACTGCTTAAAAACAAAATAACGCACACCAGAAAAGAACACGAATCGTTTCGCATCATTTGATTCTCCAGTGCCGCAACGTTGCACCGCCACGTTCGATAAAGCGTTCCAAGGTGTAATAGTAGGTAGGTAAGATAAATAAAGTGAGAAACGTGGATACCGCCAAGCCGCCAACAATCACGGTGGCAAGCCCACGTTGCACGTCAGTGCCAATTCCTGTTGCCATTGCAGCGGGCAGCATGCCAAATGATGCGACTGTGGCGGTCATTAATACAGGTCGTAAACGCTCGGTAGCGCCATTAATTACTGCATGACTCAGCGATTTATTGGTTTTTCGAACCCGGCGAATATTGGCAATCATAATAATGGCTTTTTGGATTGAAACCCCAAAAAGAGCAATAAAACCTACCGCGGTGGCTACATTCAGGGTTTCTCCTGTCACATGAAGCGTAACCAATCCACCCAAAGTAGCCATGGGCACAACACCCAAAATAAGGAAAACCAAATGCAATTTTTGAAACTGGAAAAATAAGAGGATGCCCATGAGAATCAGCATAATCCCTACAATATAAACCAAACGTTTTTCTGCGCGTTCCTGGCTTTCGAATTGCCCGGCCCATTTCAGATGAAATTTTTGCGCATCAAAATGCACTTCGTTGGTAATCCGCCTTTGGGCTTCATTGAGATAAGAGGTGAGATCGCGGCCACGATTAGCCATGCGAACCGTGATTTCACGGTTTCCGCTCTCATGAGAAATAGTACTTTCACCGGTTTTATATTCGATGCTGACTAATTCAGACAGAAGTATTTTCGCTCCATTTGCGCTGCTTACAAAGAGATTACCTAAAGACTCAATCCCGTTTTTATTTTCTTTTGGGAAGCGTGCTGTGGCGTTGTAATTGCGATTTTCAACATAAATGGCAGTAACCGGTGAACCACTGACGCCTGTTTGAATGATATTCGTTACATCAGCGATGTTGATGCCATAACGTGCTATTTTTTCCCTATCAATTCGGATTGCGATTTGAGGAATAGGAGGTTGTTGGAATACAGAAGCGGAGGCAGTACCCTGAATGGTTTTTAATATGCCCACAATTTGGTTGGCAATTTTGCGGCTTTCCCGCAAATCATCGCCAAAAATATATAAAGCCAATGGGCTATGGGCGCCGCCGATCATATCATTCACTCCATCGATGATGGGTTGGCTGATTCCTATAGTGTATCCTGGCATCTTTGCAAATTGGGCAGTAAGCATGGCAATAAGTTGTGCTTTGGTTTCTCGATTAGGCCATTGCGAATAAGGAGCGAGACCTACAGCAACTTCGACATGAGATGGGGTCCAAGGATCTGTTCCATCATCATTGCGTCCGATTTGTGATACGACAAAAGAGATTTCAGGATGTTCAAGAAGCGTATTACGCAGTGTTCCTGTCATTTGATTGGCTTTTTCCAAGGACAGACCAGCTGGTAATTCGACTTGCAACCACAGTGAGCCCTCATCCAATTCAGGTAAAAATTCTCGCCCGGTCGGAAGGCCCATAAAGAGCACCATAAGCAATGTAATTATTCCTAGAACATAAGCAATACTTGGATACTTAATGAATTGGCGTAAAAGCGAACGATAACGATCAGTAAGCCAAAGCAGGGGAAGATTATGCATTATTTTTTGTGGTTGACGAAGTGCGGTGTAAGCCAATCCAGGAATGAGTGTTAAAGAGCAGATTAATGCGCCAAGCAGCGCAAAACTTACGGTAAAGGCCATCGGTTTGAATAATTTACCTTCAGCATGCTCAAAAGCAAAAAGCGGCAAATAGGCTGAAATGATAATTAGTGTGGCAATAAAAATGTGGCGAGCGACATAGTTTGTCGCTTGCAACGTATCTTCCATGCTCAACACTTTTTCTGGATATTCTTCGCGGCGACGTAAAATAGCCTCCATAACGACGATAGCCCCGTCCACAATTACTCCAAAATCGATAGAACCTAAGGAAAATAAATTGGCCGGCATTTGGGTCAGATTCATCAGAATAAAAACGCTAACCAGAGCAGCAGGAATGGCTACGGCGACTACCAGAGCACTGCGCAGATTGCCAAGAAAAAGAAGCAGCACCAGACATACCATAACAATCCCTTCAATCACGGTATGAGAAATTTTGTCGATGGTTAAGCGGACTAAATTATCGCGATCCAGATAAGGAACAATCCGAGTATCCAGATTTTTCAATTACTCTTGCAGTGCCTCGACCTTGGCATGGACCCCTTGTAACACTCGGCCGGCGTTTCCACCTTTACGCATTTCAACGATCCCTTGAATCGTATCGGGATTATGGTTTTTACCTAATATTCCTTCGCGTTCTTTATGGCCAAACTCCAGTTTCCCTACATCACGCACCAGTATGGGTACTCCATTTTGTTGCGTAATCATTACAGAACCTAATTCGTCTAAAGTATGAATTTGTCCTATGCCACGGATAATATAACTTTGCTCGCCACGTGTGACTCGTCCACCTCCAGCGAAGGCCGTATTGTTGCTAATTGCATTGCTTATATCGATTAGGGCAAGGTTGTAACTTCTCATTTTCATCGGATCGATAGTGAGTTGGAATTCTTTAGTGAAGCCACCAAAGTTATTGACATCAGCAATCCCTGAGACTTGTTTTAATCCAGGAATAACGATCCAGCGCTGAATTTCGGATAATTGCATCAAATTTTTGGTATTTGATTCTAAAGTGTAACGATAAATCTCACCTCATGAGCCCGTTAAAGGATCGATTGTGGATTGAATGCCCGGAGGTAAAGTGATTTGATTCAATACTTCTTGCACGCGTTCACGGGCAAAATACTCTCCTGCTTCATCCGTAAAGATCATCGTAATTAAAGATAGAGCAAAAGTGCTGCTGGAACGTATTGTGGATAAATAAGGTACGCTTACCAGCTGACGTTCTAAAAGAGTGGTAATTTGTTGTTCTATTTCTTCAGCGGCTAATCCTGGAACCTGAGTGGTGAGCGAAACGGTGACGTCATCAAGTTCTGGATATGCTTCAACAGTCATTTGCGTACTTTAAATGTATCCGTAAAAGGCAATTAAAAGAGCTGCTCCCCAAGCGATATGGCGACGACGAAAACAGATGTTGATAAATTTATCAATCATTGACCAGTATTCCCCCGGAGGCGACAATGCGGTCACCAGCCTTGAGTCCAGATGTAATGCGTACAGTGTTTTTGTCTTCAGCTCCAAGCACTACAGCACGTGATTCAAAAGTACATGGCGCTGTTTCTACAAAGACGGAAGTGGTGTCATTCGTCATTAGGATCGCTGATAAAGGAACGATCACGAGTTTTTGTTGTGGCAGTGCGACATGGATTGACGCAAACATATTGGGTTGCAATGTGTTATCCGAGTTAGTTAATGCAATTCGTGTTTTATTGCAGCGTGTGTCGGGGTCGATTAAAGTATTAATAAAGGTGATGGTTCCTTCTCTGGGTTGCTTGGGGTAGGCCGTTAAGGAAACACGCACTTTTTGTCCTTTGGTTACGGATGCGATTAAACGTTCAGGAACACAAGCGGTAACCCAAACGGATTGAAGATTCGATAAGGTTAAAAGAGGGATGGTGGTGTCATTAATGTAGGAACCTTTACCGTAATTCAGGGCAATAATTTTCCCATCAATAGGTGCTCTAATTCGCAATTGGTTCGCCTCATTAGTTCCCAATGCTTTTAATGTTTCTTATGCGCGCACCATTTCTGCGAGTGCCTGGCTGTAATTGCTTTGGGTTTGCTCAATGTCTTTAACTGCATTACCTCCGGCTTTGTTGACTTTTTGTGCTCGGTTAAGTGCTTCTTGGGTTTGCTTTAATACGATCAGTGCCTTAGCCACATCCGCATCAGCTTGAGCTATGCCTGCTGATTGCATGGTTGCTAAAACGTGAGTTTGTTTTACATCTTCACCCAGTTGGACATTTAAATCGATAAGATGCCCTGTGGCTGGAGGTAAAATATTTACTGTACGAGTGGGATCGGCCTCAACCATTCCTGGCAAAACAACATGATGGGGTGCTTTGGTCATCTGCACGACTTGAACCACGATTTGTTTTCGTAAAGGCGAGTTTTCTGGAACAATGATGCGCTGCCATTTTCGAATTAACATTGGCGTTGATGCGATTTTATTTTTATTTGTATGGCAGCTTCTAATCAAAAAAAGGAGTACCAATATCAACACGAGCAACGCGATGAATGCAACCGTAATTTTTTGACGATGATCTGGATGTTGTTCAGGATCATGAAACCTGGTTAGAAAATCCATATGTTTTTAAAGAAGCATGAGGCTTACAAAAGATTCAAGCATGTAAAGGACAATGAGGTCCACTTAAGGAATTATTGTAGCATGGGTGTAGCGATGCGAAACCCTGGTTTATTGATTTGGCTCAGAATCCCTGGTTTCGCTTCGCTGCACACAGGCTAAGATTCGGTGCCTTTTTTCCTTAAGTTGGCACGATTACCTGAACGAATACTGTAAGCGCATGCGTTACTATTCCTTGATTGTAATTTTTTGTTGTGAATCAGTATAATAAAAGTTCGGAATGGACGCTACAGTTTTAACGTTCAAGAATCGCTGCAATGCCCATCCCTCCTGCCGTACAGATGCTTACAAGAATGCGTCCTTGCCCTTTAGTGGCCAGTATTTTGGCGGCTGCGCCAACGATTCGTCCTCCGGTTGCAGCGAAAGGATGTCCGAGGGCAAGACGGCCTCCTTTAACATTCATTTTTTGTAAATCAATACTTCCTAATGATTTCTTGAGATTGAGCGCTTTTTGGCAGTATTCAGCGGATTCACATGCTTTTAAAGTACATAAGACCTGACCTGCGAACGCTTCATGAATTTCATCAAAATCAAAGTCTTGCAGAGTAATTCGATTTCGCGTCAATAAACGAGCGACGGCAACAGTAGGTGCCATCAATAAGCCTGCTCCATGCACAAAATCGACGGCCGCCACTTCACAATCTACAAAATAAGCTAATGGTTCGAGCTGATGTGCTGCGGCCAATTGGGGCGAACTCAATAGCACTATAGAGTGCTCCATCAGTTAATGGAGTCGAATTGCCAGCAGTTAGGCTTCCGTGTTCTGATTTATCAAACGCAGGTTTTAATGCTGCTAATTTTTCCAGGGAAGTTTCTTTTCTGGTGATGGTGTCTCGTTTTAACGAATTAAACGGTGCAATGAGATCATCATAGAATCCTTCATCATAAGCACGATCTGCATTTTGGTGGGAGCGAAAAGCCAATTCATCTTGTGCTTTGCGCGAGATCTGCCATTCTTTTACCATCAACTCACAATGGTCGCCCATAGATAAACCGGTACGCGGTTCGCGAACTTCAGGCAGTTGCGGTTTAAGCATGCTTAAGCGGAATTATTTAAGGATTGCAAGCTTGTCTTTCAGACCTTTAGCCTGTTGCATTTTGATTAAAAAATGGGTCAGTCTCCTTTGTCCGATTAAAGGAATGTCCGAATTTGTATCGGTTCCACCGCCAATCCCAGCGGCAATTTCACCACTGGCAATTTTGAGTGCAATAAGATTTACTGATTCTAAACCTGTACCGCATGCTCGTTGGATGGTTAATCCGGGCGTTTCTGGAGATAAGGCTCTCCCCAAGACGGTTTCGCGTGCCAGATTCCAATCGAAGGGGTGATTCATAATTGCTCCGGCGATAAAATCACCTAATAATTCACCTTGAATCTGCGTGTGATTAATCAGATGGGCTAAGGCTGCGCCTAATAAATCCTGATTGGATTTTCCCAAATAATGGGTTTGTGATTTAACAAAAGGTGTGCGTGAACTGCCGATAATGGCGACCTTTTTCTTGAAGATCATCTTAAAGTCATTTTTATGCTCTATGATTTCTAAGAATAGACCAGTTAAGCCAACTTGTAATGTTCTGATAAGGGGTAACGACAGTGCTTTTTGTTTTCATCGAGAATGTGGTGGTTTGGTAGCTTTTAAATTATAGTCTATCTTGTCATTAACCAGGTTGCGTTGAGTTGATGAGGCACGAAGTCAAATCGTTTCATTAAGCGTCAAAACAATGAGGTCCGTATGTATACCCTGCATTCGTTTGGGACACCCAATGGTATTAAACCAACAATTATGCTTGAAGAGCTTGCTTTGCCTTATACAATCAAATTAGTAGATATTTCCAAAGGTGAGCAATTTAATCAAGAATTTTTAAAAATTTCACCAAACAATAAAATTCCTGTTTTATATGATGCGGAAAACGATTTTTATCTGTTTGAAAGTGTTGCTCAATTGCAATACCTCGCGGAAAAGCATGGCCAATTTTTACCTCAATCCTTACAAGAGAAATACACTATTTTACAATGGTGTTATTTTCAAGCAGCTCATATAGGCCCTATGTTTGGGCAATTGGGTCATTTTAATCGTGCTGCTCCTGAAAAAATTCCCTATGCATTAAAACGCTATGCTGATGAGTGCGACCGTTTGTTGGGTGTTATGGAAAAGCAATTAACGCAAAATTCATTCATTGGTGGTGCTGAATATACCATTGCGGATATGGCAATTTGGCCCTGGATTTATTGTTTTCAAAACTTTTACCAACTGACTATTGATGTAAAAAGGTTTATTCATTTACTGGAATGGTATTTACGCATTGGCGAGCGTACGGCGGTTAAAGCTGCTTTGGCAGCCTACGGACAGTCTTTGGAAGGCAAAAGAGAGTGAAGTCTTTAGAGCGAAAATGGCACGGTCTCATAGCCTAGGTGCAGCGCAGAGGAATCCTGGTTTATTGATTTGACTCAGAACACCTGGTTTCGCTACGCTGCACCCAGGCTACAATTATTCCTTAAATTGATGCCATCAGGTGAACGGTTAGTCTCTCAGTTCAGGAGAAAATAGAGAGATGAAAATCGTATATTAACACTGGAGAGGTAATGCCGTGAGGTGTGAGTCGTCCTCGATTACTCTCTGTCTTTGCGCGGGTACCTCTTTTTTCAAGGCAAAAACTCCATTTTGACCGAATACAGTTCCTACAGAAGTTTTCCGCGGCGAGTGTTCTGGAGTACCCAATCCCTCCAGCCTGTCGATATGCCTTCCTTGTATTTCAAGCAACTCTTGATAACGTGTGTTGGTACTTTCTAATTCTTGTTGCACGATCGCCAATTTTTTGGCTCTTTCCCATTTAAGGTGGCAGCTCTAATCACCCACAGAGCACCTTAACACGCACTCTGTAATTTTCAAATTTTCTAAAACCATAAGCTCTTCGCTGAATGATTTTCATTTTACGATGAAACCCTTATGTGATTCCATTTGATCTACTAAACCGCC
>JBOFJV010000252.1:0-4548 GCA_051657005.1 Legionella sp.
CGGCTTACAACTTCCTTTGCCTACGCTTAACCATACGCATTACCACATACAGCCCAAGGCTAAGTACGAAATGCGCTCGGTCGCGCTTTCCCGGTAGCACTTTCAGCTACTAGCGGTCGTGCACTTTCGTGGCGCACTCAGATAGTTATTTTTAAGCCCAACACCAGACCATTCAAACACAGCTGAATTCGTCAATAAAAAAGAAATAAGCGATGGGTGGTCTACAAATTTAATGACTAATCGTTTACAATTCCCCGATTAACTCAATAATTCATATTCGATAATTCATAATTGTATGGTGTTTGTTGCTTGCGGGCTAAATCATAAAACTGCTCCAATAAACGTGCGTGAAAAAGTCGCCTTATCTCCGGCTACCCAAGATTCGTTACTCCATAGCCTATTAAACCTGCCCGAAGTGAACGAGGCCACCATCTTATCGACCTGTAATCGTACTGAAATTTACTGCGATACAGAGGATCCCCAAGCAATCACCGCCTGGCTTGCAAACGAGCATCAATTGACACTTGAAGAGTTAGCTCCTTTCTTATACTGCCACATAGGCCATGAAGGCATAAAACATACCTTACGTGTTGCGAGCGGTTTGGATTCGATGATGATTGGCGAACCGCAAATTCTTGGGCAAATGAAACAAGCCTACCAACATGCATGTAGCCTTGGTGCAATAAAAACCGAATTGCGCCCCATTTTTGAATATATTTTTAGCGCTGCAAAACGAGTACGCACACAAAGCGGAATTGGTACCAATCCGGTTTCGGTTGCCTATGCAGCAGTGCAATTAATTGGCCAACTGTTAGCACAGTATAAGTCACTCAATGTTCTTTTAATCGGTTCAGGTGAAACAGCCTCGCTGGTTGCAAAATACCTCAGTCAACAAGGGGTTCACCGATTTCTTGTTGCCAGCAGAACCTTGGAAAATGCCGATAAGCTTGCCAAAACATTTGATGGAAAAACCATTCCCATTAGTGATATTGCCCAATATTTGCACCAGGCAGATGTGGTTGTATCTGCTACGACGTGTCCGATTCCTTTTATTACTAAAGAATTGGTTGAACCGGCATTAAATCAAAGAAATCACGCACCCATGGTTTTCTTGGACTTAGCAGTTCCACGTGATATGGAAGCCAATATTAAAGAATTACCCCAAGTCCACCTTTACAACATCGACGATTTGCAAACGATGATCGAAAAAGGAATGGAAGAAAGACGTACCGCAGCCCTCCATGCGGAACAGATCGTCGCCAAAGAATTGAGTAATTACATTCGCAAACACCGCTCACGCAAAGCCACAAAAGTCATTTGTGATTACCGCACACAAATGCAAGATTTGGCACAAAAAGAATTGCAACGCGCTTTGAAAAAGCTTTCTGCAGGTCAATGCCAACACATCGTTTTAAATGAATTTAGCGAGCGCTTGGTAAATAAACTCACACATAATCCTACTGCCGGCTTAAGACAAATAGCCAAAGATGGTCGAGAAGATTTATTTACCTTAGCCCAATATCTTTTTAATACAACAACTTATCAATCATCATATGAAGAAATCCCTTGAGCTTAAACTGCAGCAAATGCTGGAGCGTTTTCAGGAAGTGGGTCGTTTATTGTCTGAAGCGTCAGTTATTGCAGATCAGAATCAGTTTAAAAACCTGTCAAAAGAATACGCGCAACTCGAACCCGTAGCACAGTGCTATGAGGCCTACATTGAAGCACAAAATAATTTAGCGTCACTGCACGAATTACTTGCGGGTGAGGACAAAGAATTAGCCTCTATGGCTGAAGAAGAATTAGCAGATGCGCAAAAACAAATAGAAGCACTTGATGAGCAGTTGCAATGGCACTTAATTCCTAAAGACCCTGATGATGAACGCAATATTTACCTTGAAATAAGAGCAGGCACAGGTGGTGATGAAGCGGCAATTTTTGCAGGCGATCTCTATCGCATGTACAGTCGTTATGTAGAAGCTCAGGGTTGGCAGCACGATTTAATCAGTGCAAACCATGGTGAACATGGTGGATACAAAGAGATTATTACACGTATTAGTGGTAATGCCGTCTATTCTCAACTTAAGTTCGAATCAGGAGCTCACCGCGTGCAGCGTGTTCCCGAAACAGAATCCCAAGGACGTGTTCATACCTCTGCTTGTACCGTCGCCATTATGCCCGAAGTGGATGAAATTGATGGCATCCAAATTAATCCCGATGATTTACGCATTGATACCTATCGTTCCTCAGGAGCCGGGGGGCAGCACGTCAACAAAACGGATTCTGCGATTCGTATTACCCATATTCCAACCGGTGTCGTGGTTGAATGCCAGGACGAACGTTCGCAACATAAAAACCGCGCTAAAGCCATGTCATTACTTAAAACACGCCTGTTGGATGCAGAACAAAGCAAACAAAAGAAAGAACAAGCCCAAACGCGTAAATCATTGGTCGGCACAGGGGATCGTTCAGAGCGAATTCGCACCTACAATTACCCTCAAGGGCGACTCACTGATCATCGGATTAATTTGACGATTTATCAACTCGGTGATGTGATGGAAGGAAATTTATCATTAGTCATTGAGCCATTAAAACGCGAATACCATGCAGAATTACTTGCTGAATTGGGACGAAATGATTAGTATCCGCACCGCTCTAGGACAAAAGCCCAATCTTGAAGCAGAAATTTTACTTGGTCATGTCTTAGATAAAACCAGAGCGTACCTTTTTGCCCATCATGAAGAGTTATTAACGCAACAGCAATGGGAAACGTTCCAAAATTTAATGACTCAGCGCGCTCAAGGGGTTCCTATTGCTTATCTGATTGGCGAACGTGAGTTTTGGTCACTTAATTTAAAAGTCAACAAACACACTTTAATTCCACGTCATGAAACAGAACGTATTGTCGAATTAGCCTTGGAATATATTCCCGACGAATCGGCTCTTCATATTCTCGAATTAGGTACAGGCAGTGGTGCAATTGCTTTAGCACTCGCTAAAGAAAGACCGCGATGGCAAATTGTGGCTTGTGACATCAGTCACGAAGCACTCGACATAGCCAAGGAAAATGCACGGCGCCATCAACTAAATAACGTCAGTTTTTATCATTCAAACTGGTTTAGCAACATTCCTCAACGACAATACCATGCTGTTATTGCTAATCCACCTTACATTGCGCCCCATGATCCGCATCTTCAAGAAGGCGATTTATGTTTTGAACCTCAAAATGCTTTGGTGAGTGGTCAAGAGGGTTTAGCTGATCTACAATGTATTATTGAGCATGCGCAAAAATCCCTTTTACCGGACGGACTGCTCTTGTTAGAACATGGATATGATCAAAAATTAAAAGTATACGCTATACTTAACGAATTAAGATATAAAAACGTACACTGTTGGCAAGACATTCAGGGTCATGACAGAGTAAGTGGAGGTTGGCGATAAATCTATTGATGATACAATGGATTTTTGATATACCTAACCCTTTTCCAGAACCCGAGTAGCTAATGCAGTAAGGGAGGTTAAAATGGCCAACCAATTAATTGATAAAACCAATGAGAGACAACACAACGTGAAAAACGACGCAATAGGTAGCATGGGAATCACCCCTTACATGGAAACTGCGGGTGAAGAATATATGAATGAAAAGCAGTTGGCGCATATTGAAAAAATATTGCTGGCCTGGCGTCAATCATTGATGGAAGAAGTCGATCGAACAGTGACCCATCTGAAAGATGAAGCGGCTAATTTTCCTGATCCATCCGATAGAGCCAGCCAAGAAGAAGAATTCAGTATTGAATTACGTACACGTGACCGTGAGCGTAAACTCATTAAGAAAATTGAAGATGCTTTAGAGCGCTTGCGAAATGATGATTTTGGTTATTGCGAAGCATGCGGTATCGAGATAGGCCTCAAACGTTTGGAAGCAAGACCTACTGCAACGTTATGCATTGACTGTAAAACCTTGTCGGAAATCAAAGAGCGTCAAAATCAAGGTTCTTAATCATTCCTTCTTTTTCTACACGTTAAAAACAGTAGCCTGGGTGAAGCATATCGGAACCATGGGTTCTGAGCCAAATCAATAAACCAGGGTTCCGCGGCTACGAGCTCGTACCCGTTCACGCAATGGCGTGAACAGTTACTTTAATTGTGGCTTAAGAAATCAAAAAACTAGGCTCTACACCAATTAAGGTGGTACTTGAATCAAATTAGTCTAGACTAAGTCCTTTATTTAGCGAACAAAAGGAGATTAAAGTGCCGAAGTACAATCTTATCCTAAATTTACCTGGATTTTCCATAGTACAAGTGAGCTGATATCAACCATTAATATTAGATGTAAGCTATAACCGATTAGCCCGTTGTAGTCATTGTCAAAGTAAGAGCGTACGCAAGAAATCCTCGTATATACGCATAGTTCATCATGAGTTAATCGGACATCGTCGAAGTATATTAGTATTTAAAGCGTATAAGTTATATTGTTATGCGTGTAGTCGTTATGGTAATCAACAATTCCCAGGCATTAATAAACATCAACGAGCTACCTGGCGTGCA
>JBOFJV010000253.1:0-2300 GCA_051657005.1 Legionella sp.
GTAGTTACACTTAGGGAATATATTCAAAATCAGGAGCAGCTCGATAAAACGAGCGGTGCTGATGAGAAAGGTAATTTTTAAAGTTAGTTTGAACTAATCGCCGGCAGCCCTTGGGGCTGCTCACCACCGTCAAGCCACCGGCTTTGCGGGTGCGGTCTGACTGTGCAAACTCTTCCAAACTGTCACCGTATTGTTCCTCGAAGTTTTCGGCGAGTTGATCCACGATATTGCCTTCTACTTCCAGTGCAGCCAGTTTCGCTTGCAGTCGCTCATAGAGGTAGGCGATTTTTATTTTGATTGGAAAGTTTTCCAATTTGGCAAAATCATGACTATCAATAATTTCCGAAATCAATAAATTATCGTGCTCTTGTAGGCTCTCATCACGATTGACCAGGAACACTAAATTAGTAACAAAACTTTTTAGATTGGTATTCGTTGTGGTTTGCAGCCGGTTGAGTTCGTCCTCAAGGTTTCTGTGTTGTTGGCCAACGGTTTCGGTAAT
This sequence comes from Legionella sp., assembly GCA_051657005.1. Classification (GTDB taxonomy): domain Bacteria; phylum Pseudomonadota; class Gammaproteobacteria; order Legionellales; family Legionellaceae; genus Legionella. The sequence goes on from JBOFJV010000253.1 coordinate 503, forward strand.
TCCCTTTAAGCTCATCTTAATGAGATCATTCACAAATTGACGGATAATGGGATTATCTGTGGATAACAGTTCTTTAAATTCTGCAAAGATATCAATAATTGCAGTAAACAGTTCTTGTTTTTCCAGTTGTTTTCCGTCTTCGCTCCAATCATCAATCAAATACTGCTGACTCACTCTTTGCACGAGGGCACCAAAGGACATTAACACGTCTTTACGTGCATTTTCGCTGTCGAGGATTGCTGTTGCGGTTATTGAGATCTCCAGACTAGTCTCTGAACTCACAAGATTGGTAATTTTTTTAATGTTTTTCGTCAATACATTTTTTGCCGACTGAATCAACTCCGCGAGACTAAGATCAGTATTCGTATCTACTTGCATGATTTCGAAGAAATAGTCTTTCATTAATTGTCTGTGTTCTTCATTCACATAACCCATCGTTTTAGGGAATACTTCGGTTAATAGACCGTATTTATGTCCAGACGAAGCATTCTTCTTTGTGGCGTTACCCCAATAAAGGTATAACTGGTTTTATCAAAGGCTTCGTAGGCCGCTCTATTTTCATAGATTTTGTCGTAGAGTTTGCGGTATATCGTTGGGAAGTCAAGCTTGGCTATATCAATGTGATCACTGATTTCTTCTTTACCAAGCAGCTTTAAATATTTTCTACCCAATGCCGTATGCTCATGAAAAATTTCTTGTCCGTCTCTAAATTCAACGCCATGTGTGTTTAAGAAGTTAAGTAATTTATAAAGCATTAACTTTTGTACGTTGGTTGATTTGGTTTTTTCAGGTGAAACAACAACGGATTGTTGTGATGCATTCGTTCCAGCAGAGCCAGTGCCATGATGTCCGGTTAAGGTATTGCGGACTATTTTTTGTTCTGCATTTGATGCCTCAACGTAAATTGGTGTAAAACCCCAATCCTAATGCTCATTTTCGTAATAAACGTATTAGGCATTTTTCACAATGGGTGGAAGAGTAAACCGTTCATCAACCCAAGTTATAGGCCAGCAATCTCCATGGACTGGATCAATGGCGAATAGATTAACTGATACCTCGCCAATATTTGCTTTTAGGGCATTAAACCACTGCTCTTTGCTATCGCTAGTTTTCGGGAGTTGTGATTTTAATGCGGCAATAATGTCTGGGGTGTTGTTTAATGGTTTCCCTTTTTGGCGGGCAGTTTGTTGTTCAGTAAGCAGTTTGAGTAATTGATCAACATTCACACAAGAAGAAATTAATTCTTTTACGGAATTCAATTCATGAGTAATAAGCCATGATTCAACAGCTCCTCTGCTGTGAGCCGTCATATTAATCACAGTTTGACCGCGAACAATCGCATTTAACGCTGCCGCCAGGCCTAGTCCGATTTTCTCGCCAACGTTGGTGGCGTTCGTTTCGGGACCATTAACAATCGTTGCTTCTAAAGAGTGATAAGGATATTTATGCAGTTTTACTGATTCAATAACGACGGGCTTTTCTTTTGTTTTGATTAATGCATTAGCAATACTTAAAGTTTCACCTTTGGGATAATATTCCGCAACTTTAGCGTTCAACTTTACAGGTACTTTTTTCTTGGATTTCAGCTTCGGAGTAAGTTCTGTACCTGTACCCAACATGGTCATGGTAAATATTTTTGGCTCTACACCAATTAAGGGGGCACTTTAATCAAATTAGTCTAGACTAAGTCCTTGATTTAGCGAACAAAAGGAGATTAAAGTGCCGAAGTACAATCTTATCCTAAATTTACCTGGATTTCCCATAGTAAAAGTGAGCTGATATCAACCATTAATATTAG
>JBOFJV010000254.1:0-4725 GCA_051657005.1 Legionella sp.
ACTTTTACTATGGAAAATCCAGGTAAATTTAGGATAAGATTGTACTTCGGCACTTTAATCTCCTTTTGTTCGCTAAATCAAGGACTTAGTCTAGACTAATTTGATTAAAGTGCCCCCTTAATTGGTGTAGAGCCGAAAATACTTCTTACTTTACTAAAGTAGCATGTTTTTGATGTATCCCTTCTGGTAATTCGAACTGTAGCCTGGGTGCAGCGTAGCGGAACCATGGTTTATTGATGTGACTAAGAGCCCAGGGTTTCGCTACGCAGCACCCAGGCTACAATGCAATTCAGCCTGGATTACACAAGATGATCCCCAAAGTAGTTTTTTAAAAAAGCAGCGATGCGTTGTTCTAACCAACATTGAGCTCTTGTGGAAATAAATCCGACATGCCCCCCATATTGACTAAGCTCCAGGCACACGTTTGGATACAGCTCATGAGGCGTAGGAAGTATTTTTGTGGTCATGAATGGGTCATCTAGAGCATGAATAATTAATGTCTGGGTAGTGATTGAGCCTAAATATTGCCGGGAGCTGGATTGTTGATAATACGCATCGACATTAGCAAAACCATGGAGTGGGGCGGTGATTTGTGCATCAAACTCATAGAGTGTTTTTAATGAAAATAATTTTTGTTTGGAAAGTGGTAATTGCTCATTGATAATGTCCAATTTTTGCAAAAAAATGGATTGTAAATTTCCGACAATATGGGATTGATAGAAACGAGAAAGCCCTTTGTTCATCTGTTCTGTCACGCGATGTAATTCAAAGGGCACAGAAACAGCTATGCCTGCATCAATCAATGATTGTGTGCCGGTTTCTCCTAACCATTTAAGGAGTACATTACCTCCTAATGAGATGCCGACCACCGCCTTTTTGGTTGTGGGCTCACGTTGTTTCAATAGGTTAAGAAAATAAGCGAAATCAGCTGTGTCGCCGCCATGATAGGCGCGTGGCAAACGATTCGGTTGCCCGCTTGCTCCGCGAAAATTCATTAATACGGCTCGGTAGCCTAATTGATTGAACGCATTGAATAAACTGGCTACGTATGCCGATCGAACGCTGCCGCCTAACCCATGCAATAAAATAATCAAGGGCGATTTATCGTTTACACCATTGATAGCCCACGCTAAATCAATAAAATCACCATCCGGTAATTCGATGCGTTCATTAACATCAATAGGTGCTTTTACGACGTTGGTAAAGGTGCGATATAAAGTTTGTCCGTGACGATTCGTAAGCCACCAGGCCGGCTTAAATTCACTATGAATGATCATACAAAAAATACACTAATTAAGAAGAATGTATTATTTGCAGTATAAATTAATGCACAACAGAAATAAATGAAGGCTAATATATTGTAATGGATACATTTCAAGATCATAGGTAGACTAATTGGCACTCATGGCGTTATTCGTTATTATGGAGCATACTTTCTTTTCTCCGATGATATGATTCCATTTTCCAGGCAGTCTGTGTATTTCTTCATTTCTTCTCTGGTATTACTGCTTTTAATTATTTTTGAGTTTCATAGCATATTATCGATCAACCAAGGCACGTTCAGTTACAGTTTAGATGACCCTTACATCCATTTATCGTTAGCCAAACATATTGGAATTGGCGAATACGGTTTAATCACGGGAGAAAATGCCAGTCCCGTTTCAAGTATTGCCTGGGATTTTTTATTAGCGCCTTTTTCCTATTTCTCCTGGTTTGAATTTGTGCCATTGGTTCTGAACATCCTATTTTCTTTGGCGATTTTGTGGGTCTTTATCACCGCATACTTGCTAACGGAAGAGAGCCACCACATACGGTGGCGTAATGTGATTCTCTTTTGTTTATTAATTCCCGCGCTCAATTTAGTTGGTCTTATTTTTTCAGGAATGGAACATTCACTGCAGTTGCTTTTGAGTGTTTTATTGATTTATGGATTAATTATTGAAAGCAGGGAAGAGCGTTTTACTCCGTGGTTAAGTGTGGTTCTCATCGCTGGGCCTTTAATACGGTATGAAAATTTAGCGCTGTCACTGCCAGCTTTAGTTTTTTTATTTTATCGTGGGTATCGTAAAAAGGTCATTTATGCGTTTTCTATTCTCTGCATTCTGTTGGCTTTATTTAGTTTATTTTTAATTCATATTAATCAAGGAATTTTGCCTACTTCGATTTTTAACAAAATGGATTATCAATATTCGCATAGTGTTTTCGAACAAATACATACACGATTTAATAAAAATTTGTCTCAGCATCAAGCAATTATTTTCGCGTATATTTTATTTATTTTTATTGTTTACATTCTATGTACTCCCTTATCTAAAGTTAAAAAACAATTATTGGCTGTTCTTGCCGCCAGTATTTTTTTGCATTTATTCTTCGGTAGATTTAATTGGTATCATCGCTATGAGCTTTATATATACGCATCAGTCTGGCTTTTAATTCTATATCTTTATTTTGATATCCGTTCGCAAAGTCAAAACCAAATACGCACGTATTTTTTGCTTTTATTCGGATTAATTTTTGCAAGTTGGCCTTATTTTACGGTTTTATACACTTTACCCTTAGCCACAAATAATATTTATGAGCAACAATATCAAATGAGAAAATTTACTGTGCGATGGCTAAAAGGACCTGTGGCTGTCAATGATATCGGTTGGGTATCTATGAATAATCCAGACTATGTACTTGATTTATGGGGGTTGGGGAATTACCAATTGTTTCAGGAAAGAAAATCACATAAAACATCGCAATGGATGGATACAGAGGCTAAAAAACATCACGTGAAGCTGGCAATGATTTATGCCAATTGGTTTCCTTCATTACCCAGTAATTGGATTTTACTCGGTTGTTTGTTTTTCAAAGGAAAGTTAGTAAGTGCTGGTGGTCCCTGTGTGCATTTTTATGCAACGGATGCGAGTGACGTGTCGCAATTGACAAAACAATTGAAGAAATTTGCAATGGATTTACCGCCAGGGTCTGAGTTTCGTTTTCATTGCAATTCTTAATTTGCATTATTTTCATTATAATGAAGTTTTTACATCCATGTACTTATTGTTCACTTAAAAGTAGTTTTGATGCAAGTAAAAGCAGCAGTAGCATACGAAGCTGGAAAACCATTAGTTATGGAAATGGTTGAATTAGAAGGGCCTAAACAAGGAGAGGTTCTTGTTGAAATTAAAGCGACGGGAGTTTGCCATACCGATGCATTTACTTTATCAGGGAGTGATCCGGAATGGATATTTACGACAATTTTATGTCATGAAGGAGCTGGTGTGGTAGTAGAAGTAGGGGCTGGAGTGACTTCAGTAAAACCGGGTGACCACGTGATTCCACTATATACTCCTGAATGCCGTCAATGTGATTATTGTCTTTCTCAAAAGACGAATCTCTGCCAGGCAATTCGCTCAACGCAAGGACAAGGATTGATGCCTGATGGCAGCAGTCGCTTCAGTCTAAATGGCAAAAAGTTATTTCATTATATGGGCACTTCCACTTTTGCCAATTACACCGTATTGCCTGAGATTGCGGTTGCTAAAATTCGTCATGACGCGCCTTTTGAAAAAGTATGTTACATCGGTTGTGGCGTTACTACAGGCTTGGGTGCTGTTATTTACACCGCAAAAGTGACACCATGTTCTCGGGTTGTTGTATTTGGTTTAGGCGGGATAGGACTTAATGTAATACAGGTAGCGCGATTGGTTGGGGCAGAGCAAATTATTGGTGTTGATATTAATCACAAGCGTAAGGCTTTGGCCGAAAAAATGGGAATGACTGATTTTGTTAATCCGCAGGAAATTGGTAGTGATTTAGTGCCTTATCTTGTCGAACGCACTAAAGGTGGTGCTGATTACAGTTTTGAGTGTGTTGGCAACGTCAAATTGATGCGCCAAGCACTTGAATGTTGTCATAAAGGCTGTGGCGTGTGCACCATTATCGTAGTTGCCGGGGCTGGAGAAGAAATTGCGACGAGACCGTTTCAATTAGTTACAGGCAGGGTATGGAATGGTTCCGCATTTTGCGGGGCACGTGGTCGAACTGATGTGCCAAAAATCGTGGATTGGTGTATGGATGGTAAAATTAATATTGATGATTTAATTACGCATGTTTTACATGTAGAGAAAATTAATGATGCATTTGATTTAATGCATCAAGGAGAGTCAATTCGTACCGTGCTTACGTTTTAGGGAAGGTTAAGAAGACGTATGTGGTGTTTCTTGTCTTAGCACACTTTTTATCTTTAATTTGCGTTTTTAAAACCCATGCAAGGAGTGAATTTAATGACGCTTGATCTTATTGAATAGCACCGTTGTTTTGGCGGTGTTCAATATGTATACAGTCATTTTTCTTCGGTGACCAATTGCACCATGCGTTTTGGGCTTTTTTTACCGCCACATATAAAAAAGCAACGTGTTCCTGTCTTGTATTGGCTTTCAGGATTGACATGTACTGAACAGAACTTTATTACCAAAGCTGGTGCACAACGTGCGGCATCCCGACTCGGTTTGGCTCTTGTTGTTCCCGATACAAGCCAGCGAGGAGTCAGACCGCACCCGCAAAGCAGGTGGCTTGACGGTGGTGAGCATCCCCAAGGTCTGCCGGAGATTAGTTCAAACTAACTTTAAAAATTACCTTTCTCATCAGCACCGCTCGTTTTATCGAGCTGCTCCTGATTTTGAATATATTCCCTAAGTTTAGATTCCTCAAAACCCACGGTAGAAACAGCATAGCCAC
>JBOFJV010000255.1:0-3108 GCA_051657005.1 Legionella sp.
TTCAATTTCAAAATGGTGTCAAAATTTCTGTACGAAGCCAAGAGGATAATATTTAAATGGCTCAATAGGCGGAGTCAACGCAAGTCGTTCGACTGGAATAAATTCGACCTATTCGTAAAGAAGCATCCACTACCAGATGAAAAAATAATGCACCGATTGTTCTGATTGATAAGGTATGAGTATGTAATGAAATTGTCTTGAGCCCATTGCCTTAGTAGGGCACGATGGGTTCTAAATTGGGGGTTGGCCAGGTGACTGGTTAACTCTACCAGCTAGATGCTAAAAATGCTATGCTTCATCGGGAGCAAAATCAGCGTTTTTTTGCACAATTCCAAGAGCGGGTGCCTAATCAGGCTTTGAAAGAATTAGACCGTTTTAAGGACGTGCAATATCATATTATTCTATTAGTTATCGTACTTGGAGCGAGTTCACCTACAAGCCATTATGCTTTGTTAATCGGTGTTGCATTGATCTTATGTAATCTTCTTTGTCATCGCAGTGTTCTGAACGAAAATGAGCATACAACTGCCAGGGTAGATACTGAGTTATCAACCGCGTTAACCAATTTTTATCAGTGAGTTTGTTCTAACGCCCAAATGTAAAATTAATAATTTGCAGTGATAGGCAATGGTGTTAATCAATCCTTAAGCATTAGTGTTTTACACTGATAAAAAGCAAAGAGGAGAGTACCATGTCAAACAAAAAACTTACTGAACGTTTGAACCACGAACTTGATGAACTGGGTGTTCCTGCTTTAATGACGGAACGTGTTCAAGTATGTTCTAAACTGTTCGAATTACCCAAATTCAAAATTGAAGCGTTGTTAAATGGTGTTATTGCCTTAGATGCTCATGACATGCAGAAAATTGCTGATGAGCTCGAAGTCAGTTTTGATTGGTTGTTTAAAAATACCAAGGAAAAAACAACACATTAATCAATCCGCCTGTTTTATTGAGCTCCGCACTGCAAGTGCGGGCACTGCTACTTGGGTTTTTCCAGGTCCTATGTGTGCTTAAAGAGCTGTTTTTAGCTCATTGCTTTACGCGATAAATTGAATAATAATTGATTTTAAAGTGCATTGATTGATGTTTTTGGCTATAATTTGAGCAATTACCGGTGTGGGTAAAACTAATGAAACGCAAACATCCAAGTTCTCAAGAGCCAGAATATCAAGGTAAAAAGTTAAAGCAATCTGACTCACAATTAAACCAAACAGATAATGAGGAAGTGCAACAAAAGGTTAATGATCAATTTCTGGATATTTTTGATATCGAAATTAAACGAATATAAAAAGAAGTAAAAGCATTGACTGCGTTAAATCAAAGTACTTTATTTACTCACGCAAATTATATTGCAGAGCTTAATCTTTATTTGTTTGTGTTAAAAAATTCATTAGAGCAAATCATCGAAGCGGCAAATATCCCCGAAGGTGATCATTATGCGTCCAAGCTTTCTGAAATATTGTACATCGTTTATGGATCTGGAAGCAACGCGACTACTTTAGATGAAGAAAGCAAAAATTAATTTTTGGAAAATATCGCTTTAATCAAACAGCAAATCGATGTTTTATTAAATCCAGATGGAAACAGTGATTTATTGAGTAATTTTCATTCACAAATATAAAAACAGCCTCTAGTGAAGTTGAAGGACAAAGAAACAAAAGCAATCAAAATGAGGTTTGGTCTTGAGGTCTCGGCACTTATTTTGCAAGTACGTTTTTAGCACAAAATCCGTCTTTGCGAGCCGTAGGCGAAGCAATCCAGCGTCCTTTTGGGCTTCAGATGCACTGATTCGTTTTTTTAAGGTCACTGGATTGCGTCGCCTACGGCTCGCAAAGACGGATTTTGTGCTAAAAACGTACTTGCAAAATAAGTGTCGATACCTCAGGACATAACCTACTTTTAATGAGACAGTGAATTAAAAAACTTGAAACAAAAAGTCATTTTTTCTCTTTTTAATTCAATCAGTTAATTTATTTTATCCTTTCTTATCTTGAGGGCTAAGGGCTTTTCAGTCCAGCCTTGTGCTTGGATTTACTTAAGTTGACGTCATTACGTGAACGGTTAGGTCTTATTCCGGCAGTAATGGGTTAATTAATGTTGGTAATACTTTTGATAAATGGAGGCGTATGTTCTATCTTGTTCAATGCTGAGAATGGCTTTGTCTATTTGCTCGATTAATGCTGCTTTATCTGGAAGAGCGATAATGCCATAACCATCCCCCAAAGGCAGGTCGTGTTCTATCAGTTTAATATTATAAAGACTATTATTCGCTAAGCTGTAAGCAATCACGTGATTCATTACAATAGCGTCTAGGTTATTGTACATCAAATCAGTTAAAAGATCTGGAACTGAAGTATAAGGAATAATCTGATTGTGTTTTCCATAAGGAGATTGGATTAATAGATCGTAAAAAGTACTTTTGATTACCCCTATTTTCTTGTCTTTTATATCGGAGATGTGATTGATGCTACTATTTTTTAGGGTAACAAACTGGATTTTGCTGGCTGCATAAGGAATGCTGATGTCGTATTGTTTGAGATCATAGGGCATATAGGGTCTTGCCAGAATGAGTACATCAATTTTACCACTGTCTAATAATGCAAATTGATTCTTCAGGTTTATATCGTGATAGCTACATGATATTTTCATGCGTTTGCAGATCTCATTCATGAGATCGATGCAAAAACCGAAATCATAGGAACCGTGAGTCGTATTGACTTTCTCTGCTATGGGTGCGCCTGAGACCCCTACCCCAACGATTAATGGGCTGCTGAAAGCTAACGTACTGATGATCATTATTATGATAAAGAGTACTTTTTGTATCCTACTCGTCAGGGTAATTTTAAGACAGGTAAACCACTAGTTTGACTAGTGAGACTCTCAAGGCTTATCCTTCATATTTAGTGACGATGATGTCAAAATACAGCTGTGGACTTTACGTTTTCACAGGAGAGTAATTATGACAACATCATCGTATGAGAGTTTAAGTCACTCGAAATATGACTGTAAATACCATGTAGTGTTTGTACCGAAATATCGTAAAAAAGTGTTATATGGCCAAATCAGAAGGTTTCTAGGTCCAGTATTCAGAGATTTAGCAAGTCAT
>JBOFJV010000256.1:0-7556 GCA_051657005.1 Legionella sp.
TTTTGGGCCGTTCAGTGAATTTTGAAATTTAACACAAAAAAACATGTCAAGTATTTTTTGATTTTTTTCAATTTTTTTCTAAATATAGTTCGTTCACCCATGTACGACACGCAGTGGCGTATAGGGGTGAGTAGTTACTCCAAAACTTTCAATGAAGGATGATTGATTACAAACCGTCGTAATACTTTCAATCCAATTAAGCTACAATCATTACAGCTCAATTTGAGCTCATTCAACTCAGTATGGGTTTCTATGGCATCTAATAAGCGCTGCACTCCAGCATCACGAAGCCAATTCAATGACATATCCAAAGTAGTCAACTGCTTCTTTTTAAGAAACGAGAAAAACTCAGTTGGAACTTTTTCACCAATCCAATTATCGATGAATTTAATTGTATTCAGTTTTTTACTGGATAATGCATTAAAGAGCTCCGGCATGTCGATGACATCAATAGGATTGCCCTCAAATGAAACTTCACTGACTTTAGATGACAGTTTTAAAATATCATATAACGCAGCGTAATCGTCATGATTCAAATTAGAATAATCAATACGAATTTTTTTAATTGATTTGCATCGCATTGATCCTTGTGATTGAAGGTATTTTTAAAGATGGGGAAGAGCCAAATGATGATGTAACTGATTCAGCTCTATCGCATCCAACCGTCCATGTTCGTGTTGTAATTTAATTCTCATGGTACATCCCCAGATAAATAGAATCTACTTTAAATTGTAGATGATCTTTTTCTCGTGGATGTAAAGACGGTTAACTTTTTAATACAAAATACATAGCCATCTTGACAAAATAAATACATCACTACCAAGATACATTAAATTTGCGCGAGCAACCGTGTCAATACATTTCCTGGACCTAATTCAATAAAAACCGTATCGCCTTGATTTTTCAAATAACGGATGGTTTCCGACCAACGTACGGAATGCGTTATTTGCTTTACTAAATTTTCTTTAATTGAGTCATTAGTGTAGGGCTGTGCGGATACGTTAGCAATGACCTGCGTTTGCAGTGGAGATAATGCAATAGTGTCAATAAACCGTGCAAACTCATCAGCAGCTGCCTGCATGTATCGAGAGTGAAATGCACCACTAACCTTTAAAGGGACACACATTAAAGCTTCGGTTGCAAGAATTTCATTTGCTTTAGCAATATCAGCAGCAGGTCCTGAAAGTACAATTTGTTTGGTTGAGTTAAAATTAGCAAAATCAATCGACTCCAAACCATTTGATTGCAGCAGATATGTCATCCTATCTTCTGCGAGGTTAACTACAGCTAACATCCCACCACCAGTTGCTTTAGACATCAACTCACCACGCTTTTGCACAAGCTTCAATCCTGTCACAAAATCGAAAGCACCTGCAGCAAACAAAGCAACGTATTCACCTAAACTATGGCCTATGAGGTATTTGGGCATGGTTTCTTCGGCAGAGCGCGCTAGAAAAGACAATGCTTCAACGACATATAATGCAGGCTGAGTATAGGCTGTTTGACTCAATTGTTGTTTGGGATCTTCGAGACATAATTCTTGGAGAGAATATCCTAACACTTCATCAGCCTGTTTTATTTGCTCTGGGAAATGGGAAAATAGTTCAATACCCATACCTTTTGCCTGAGATCCTTGCCCTGGAAACATGTAAATCATAGATAGTCCTCTTTAAATACAAATAATCTTAAATGCTATTCATAAGAAGAATAACAATAAAGAATGTCATTAAACAAATGAACGCACTTGACGCGTCATAAATCTGACTTTGTTCCTGCTCCAAAACAATTCTTTAAATAAATCATAAACATAATGGAGCTGGCAGTAAAGCGATAAATAGGAGAAATCCTCTTTAGCACAATAATTTAAACCAAATTAATAGAAATAAATGACGATGCCTGACGAGCATTCATGAGTGAAGATATTAATTAATGCATCAACTTGAGTAATATACTGACTTAATAGGCACATCCTTGTGGCAGATATAAGGTAGGGCACAGCTACACCGCTTTGCCATAAGCAAATCATTTAAAGTTCTCAGATGCAGATCGAATGATAACTGCGTTGCATGAAATCGACACCAAGGACTTGAAGAACCTTCACCTAGGTTACACTTAACAGGCAGCAAATGCTGAGAATGTATAAACTCGTTACTTTACTTATTCAGTAATAATAGTAACATCCTGCGCTTTTAAGCCTTTTGGCCCTTTATCAAGCACAAAGGATACTGGATCATTATCATTTAGTGTTTTAAAACCGACACCTTGAATATCTTTGTAATGAACGAAAATATCATCACCATTTTCGTTAATAATAAATCCAAATCCTTTTTTCTCATTGAACCATTTTACATGGCCCGTTTCTCTGTGCGACATTAGCTATCCCCTTTGTCTTAAGCTCTCTTACTATCCAACTGTACCGATATTTATTTTCAGCATAAAATATTCACTATTAAACGGCTGAGATATAATAAACATCCGCTATATATACAAAATTATTCTGTATATAGAGATTAGCATAGCACTTTTTTATTGATTGTTAAGGATTTTTTAAAAAATCGATATCTTTATTCTCATTTTTTCATCGGAAACTCACAATGAACCATATAAAATCAGCTTTTATAAAATTAGCACTTGAATGCCAAGTATTGAAATTTGGCGAGTTTACTTTAAAGTCCTGCCGATTAAGTCCTTATTTTTTTAACGCGGGTTTATTTTATCAAGGAAGCGCTTTACGCCAACTAGGCCAGGTTTATGCACAAACGTTGATGGAACATCATGCTCAATTTGCCCATTTATTTGGTCCAGCCTATAAAGGGCTTCCACTTGCTACTGCCACAGCGATTGCATTGGCTGAGTTAGGCAAAGAAACAACCGTAACCTTTAATCGTAAAGAAGTAAAAGATAATGGCGAAGGAGGTCAATTAATTGGTGCCCCATTAACAGGTAAAACCATTATCGTTGATGATGTCATTACTGCAGGAACAGCATTTAGAGAGTCACAAACATTGATTAAACAGCATGGCGGTCAATTAGCTGGAGTCATCATTGCTTTAGACCGATGTGAACGTGGATTAACCAACGAATCAGCACTGAGTGAAATTAAATCCCAAGGCATTGAGGTATATTCGATTATTACTATATTTGATTTAATCGACTACTTAAAAAGTACCAATCAAAATGAACAAGTAGAAAAACTTGAAGCCTATCAATCAGTATACGGTTGCTAAACTATGTAACCTTAGTACTGTAATGCGCTTGAATCTGATACACATCGCCTAAAACATGGTTCCACCATGCACTGCTTATGTTTCGTAGCTTGTCCGCGGGACGTAGGCAGAGAGTGTACCGCTGCGCGGGATTGTTGGGTCAAGACCATAGCCGTCAGGCTAAGAACCAAAAGCAATCAAAAGTAGGTTGGGTCTTGAGGTATCGGCACTTATTTTGCAAGTACGCTTTTAGCACAAAATCCGTCGTTGCGAGCCGTAGGCGACGCAATCCAGTGACATTAAAAAAGCGAATCAGTGCATCTGAAGCCCAAAAGGACGCTGCATCGCCTATGGCTCGCAACGACGACATAATGCACATATAATATACTACTAAAAATAAGTGTCAATATATCAAGACCCAACTACTTTTAATGAGACAACGAATTAAAAAATTTTAAACGAGAAGTTATTATTTTTATTGATAATTCAATAAGTTACTTTATTTCATCATTTCTTAACCTGACGACTATGGCATATCCCCCTCTGCGCCACGCCTCATTAAATTACTTACCCTGCCTATAAAACAAACAAATAATCCATTTTCTATTGACAGCATTCAATTACGTTTGTATTATTGCATTAATGTTGCATTACGATAATGCATTAATATGACAATACATCCTCAAATAAAACACTCTGCTCTTCCTGATTTAATGCATGCCATCAGCTTGCTCGACAATAAAGAAGAAGCATTGCAGTTTTTTACAGATTTATGCACACCAGCCGAGCTGGAAGCCATGGCAGATCGATGGCAAGTAGTTCCATTATTGCGACAAGGCATCCCCTATCGCACGATTCATGAACAAACAGGCGTTAGCGTAACGACTGTAACTCGGGTTGCGCGGTGTTTAAGTTTTGGTACAGGCGGTTATGAGTTAATCGCTAATAAGTTGGAGTCGCTGTGAAAAATCGTTTACGTTTGGCATTACAAAAAAATTGGCGTTTAGCCGAAGAATCATTAAATCTGTTACAACAATGCGGGTTAAAGTTTCTTATTAAGTCAAATAGTTTACTCAGTCATGTCGATAATTTTCCTATTGATCTTCTTTTTGTCCGCGATGATGACATTCCAACGTTAGTATTTGATGGACTGTGCGATGGAGGAATTGTGGGTGAAAATTTCTTGCTTGAGGCCGCGCTTGCTAACCCCCAAAAACGGTACAAAACGGCTGCATCTTTAGGCACGTGTACTTGTCGTTTGTCCATAGCCGTGCCTGAATCCATGGATTATCAAGGGCCAGGAAGCTTAGATGGAAAACGGATCGCAACCAGTTATCCCAATTTACTGGATCAATACTTACGCGAACGACAAATCTGTGCTGAAACTCTTGTTTTATCTGGCTCAATTGAAGTAGCTCCACGAATGGGAATGGCCGATGCAATTTGCGATTTGGTTTCAAGCGGCCAGACTTTGGAAGACAACAAGATTTATGAAGTCGATACCCTCCTTCGTAGCCAAGCTGTATTAATCCAAACCGAACAAAAATCCTCATCACTGTTTCAAGACCTGTTTGACATGCTTGCCAGAAGAATTCAAGCAGTGCAACAGGCCACCGAAAGAAAATACATCGTATTTCATGCCCCCAAATCTGCATTGCAAGCTATTGCTGAAAAACTGCCCGGGGCTGAATCCCCGACTATTTTACCCTTGCCAGGAAATGCCGACAAAGTAGCAGTACATGTTGTATCGAGCGAGCGGGTATTTTGGAATACATTAGAGACAATTCAAGCCCTTGGAGCCAGCTCCATACTGGTTTTACCTATAGAAAAAATGTTGGAGTAAGTATAATGTTAGCGATTAAAAATTGGCAATCCCTATCCGTAATTGAAAAAAACCAATGCTTGGCGCGACCAGTACCAACAACAACGATGAAAAGTACCGTGCACGACATTATCAAACAAGTACAAACTCAGGGAGATAAAGCATTATTTGCGCTCACAGAACAATTTGACGGTATTCGCTTGGAAACGTTGCAGATTCCTCAGAAAAAAATCGATAATGCCAAGGTCAGCAAAGACGCTTTAAATGCAATCAATCAAGCCATAAAATCCATTACAGCGTATCACCAGGCTCTTTTACCCGAAAGTAAAAATATAAGTCCGGCCCCAGGAATTAACCTATACAGTACCTACCGTCCTATTCAGCGCGTAGGATTATATGTACCTGGTGGCAATAAAACGCCTTTAGTTTCATCATTACTGATGCAAGCCATTCCCGCACGCGTTGCAGGTTGTCATATAAAAGTATTCTGTACACCACCCGATCCAATGGGAACAATTAATGAGAATTTGCTTGTTGCTGCACGATTATGTGGCATAAAGACCATTTATACACTCGGAAGAGCCAAAGCAATTGCGGCAATGGCTTACGGAACAGAAACGATTACGCGAGTAGATAAGATCTTCGGACCTGGGAATGCCTATGTTACTGAAGCAAAAACCATTGTTGCATCTGATCCTTATGGAGCTGCAATTGATATGCCCGCCGGCCCTTCTGAGGTCATGATTAGCGCTGATGACAAAGCGAACCCTACCTTTATCGCAGCAGATTTATTAGCACAAGCGGAACAATGGGATTGATTCACAGGTCATTTTAATTTGTGATTCGATTCAGCTTGCAGAGCAAGTCAATCAACACCTCGAATAGCAATTAAAAAACCTCTCAAGAGTAGAAATAATAAGAAGATCGCTTGCCAGCAGCATGATTATTTTATGTCCTGACAAAAAAGAACAAGTGAGCATAATCAATAATTATGCTCCTGAACATTTAATCATAAACCGCGAAGATGCCGACTCATGGGTAGGCGAGATCAACGCAGCGGGAACAGTATTCCTTGGGGCATGGGCTGCAGAAACCTTAGGCGATTACGTCACGGGTTCAAATCACGTATTACCCACAAATGGCTACGCTCAAAATCATAACGGCTTAAGTACATTCGATTTCTTAACTCGTTTTAGTGTGCAATCCATCAACCAGGAAGGCATTAAAAATTTATGTCCTGCTGCAATTACTTTAGCGCAAATTGAAGGATTAAATGCCCATGCTCAAGCTGTAGCAATAAGGCTAAATTCATTGGAGATTTAAATGACTGTACTTAACTTAATACGTGCTGAATTATTAAACAAGCAGCCTTATTCGGCGAATAATAACCCAATCAAATATCGATTGCATGCGAATGAATTGCCTTGGTCTGCAATAAATTCTGACATTAATTTAAATTTTTATCCTGAAAAATCCCTACATAACCAATTGCAAGAGCAATTGGCCGAGCGTTATCAAGTAGACGCCAATCAAATTGTTGTGACTCGTGGTTCACAGATGATGGCATTGATTTAATCACGCGCTTATTTCTAAGGGCCGGACAAGATGCATTCATGCAATTTCCACCTACTTTTGCAATGTATTCTTTTTTGTCCATTTACAACAAGCGCAAACTATTGAATGCCTGTTAGATCCAAGAAATGATTTCACGCTCTCATTGGAAAACATCAGATCCTCCTGGCAAGAAAATTGTAAAATCATTATGTTATGTAATCCCAATAATCCAACAGGTCATACTGTTGATATCGATTTTATTGCCAATTTATGTAAGGAATATACCAATCGCTCAGTGATTGTCGTTGATGAGGCATATATAGAGTTTGCGCAAATGCAAAGTGCGACGTGTTTGCTTTCACAATTTGATAATCTAATCGTTTTACGTACCCTATCTAAAGCCTATGGACTGGATAATCTTCGTTTAGGGGCGATTATTGCCAAAGAAAAAGTGATTCAGGCTGTTAATAAAATTACATCACCCTTTCCCATCTCTGATGTAGTGGTTGAATTAGCGCTTAGAGCCTTGGCAAGTAATGAATGGTTTTTCACTGCAGTTGATGCAATCAAACAAGAACGTACTCAACTTATGCACACATTAAGCACATGCCCTATTATCGAAAAAGTATATGCTAGAGAAGCAAATTTCATTCTGATTAAAACCACGTTTACTCATGAATTACTCTCCTGTTTTACAGATCAAGGCATAGCAATCAAAGGTTTTTCATCCCCCACCCTCTTACATCATCATTTACGAATTACAGTAGGTGATCAATCGCAAAACAAACTATTGCTGCACGCTTTGTTTTCTTTTAAAAGTGCGCCACGAAAGTGCACGACCGCTAGTATCTGAAAGTGCTACCTGGAAAGCGCGACCGAGCGCATTTCGTACTTAGCCTTGGGCTGTATGTTGTAACGCGTATGGTTAAGCTTAGGCAAAGGAAGTTGTAAGCTGTAAGCCGCAAGGTTGAAGT
>JBOFJV010000257.1:0-2505 GCA_051657005.1 Legionella sp.
TACATGCGACACCATGTTTATGGACGTACAACAATGAACGTCCAAATACTGCTATTGGAGGAATTCCTCCAAGGCAGAAATTGGCACTAGTTGCCTAATCCTCTACTTTTAGCTTCGGTTAAAAATGGGGGGATTACCACTCTACGTCGTTCAATTCATCATAAAAAGGATCGAAAACATTTGTAAATCGATTTACCGGTAACGATAAAATGAGTGCTTCAAGATAAAAATATCTGGTTGCAGGATCCTGTATGTTTTTAATATCAAAGATGGCTTTTTGCAAATTAGAATTAAGATTTATGCCATTTTTTAATTCCATTAAAGACGGTAATACCACTGATGAATGAGAAGCATTTGCAAAAGAAACATTAGTCAAAGAAGAATCACGTAAGGTCAGTTGTGGTCTTCTATTAGATAGAGATGGGTGAAATGACTTTTTGTCATGATTTGCTTTTTTTACTCTTTGCTTTAGTGATTTAAGCGCATAAAAATAAGAATCACTCTCGCTTGGTGTAAACAATCCAGGCGTATGCACTATTTTTATATCATTATCAATGGCCAGCGCAATTTGTTCCGCAACTGATTTATTAAACGGTTGCTTCCCAGAAAGACATGAATCGGCATAATCAAATAAAGCATGTAATTTGAACTTGAAAATAAAGCGTTGATATTCTTCTTGAGAGTGAGAGTTTATCTTGAGCATTTGGTGAATGCATCGCTGAGCACAAGTTCCGGATAATTGTCCCCCGGTATAGGCATGATCGGGACAACTTTTAGAGACATCAATTTCAACACCGTCTATATAACTAATACTCGGTAAAATTTCTTGATAAAGCACATCCTCCGTCATGGCTTTTCTTTTGGGATCTTTATTAGGAACCATTGCTTGCAACAGCTTCTCAATAAAATACCTTACTTCAGTATCGCCTTTATCCGGATCATGCATGGGGAAAAACCAGGTTTTTTGAGGATTGAACAGTTCTTTATGTGGAAGCGATTTTTTAGCATGATATTGAATCCCATCCCCTGCATTAAACACAGTAAAATGATACCCTTCTGCTGTACACTCAAACTGATAAACCATGGCATGGCCGCCATCTTCATCACACCACCCACCGGGTATTAATATTTTGTTGCCGATAGGCAGGTTACTGAGATCATAAACAATTTGAGCTGCAATGCTTTCTAAAGATTGAGAAGCAGCTGTTTTGTGAATATGATGTTCTAAATCTTGCTGCACCTGGACCAAATAGTCCGTTTCTTCCAGCAAACGCAAATATTCGAAATTAAATAACTCACTTTTTTCTTTAAGTCGTTCCAAATATTCTTTTAAATAGCGCGTGTTGTTAATGAAGTGATGGCCTTAAAGACCATAAGTTCCAGAAAGGAAGGCATCGTTTTGAATGAGAGCAAATAAGGAAGCATTAATCATAATGGCACAAAATTTATTTTAATATTTCAAGTAAAAAACGATGTGCGATTATAACATGCACAGTGTGTTTTTTAAGTCAAAAAGATAGATAATTTATCGCAAAACAGAGTGGTTTGCAAGAACAATAAACTCGTGTAACATCATCCCTAAATCAAATAACAATAAAAATCATGCGATTCACTTCAATAGCGATTAGTTTTGCCAGTAGTATCGTTTTAACTGGTTGTGTGTGTAAGGGAACTAACCCTGCAGATCCTTTTGAACACTTTAACCGTAGGGTTTATAAATTTAATAACACATTTGACAGTATTTTTTTAAAACCTCCAGCAAAAGTCTACAGAAAAGTAGTTCCAGCGCCTGTGCGTAAGAGTGTTAATAATTTCTACAATAACCTTGATCTGATTCCTACAGTAGGAAATGATTTATTACAGGATAAAGGGAAATGGGCAATTCGTGATTCCTGGCGATTTATCATCAACTCCTCATTAGGTGTGGGTGGATTGTTTGACGTCGCTAAAACCTTTGGCCTGGCTCCGCACTCCAATGATCTAGGTCTTACCTTAGCGAAATGGGGTGATAAAAACTCTCCATACCTCATTCTACCCTTTCTAGGACCAAGTACGCTTCGAGATGGCGCTGGTTGGCTATTCCAATTTGCATTGTATAGCCCGTATGTTTACATCAATGATGATGCGGTTGTTTACAGTTTATTGGCGTTACGCTATGTGGATTTACGCTCTCAACTCTTAGATACAGACCGAATTATGGATGAAGCTTTAGATCGTTATTCATTCATGAGGGATGCTTATTTACAGTATCGAAATCATCTGATTCAAGACAATCAACCAGGTAATAGTACTTTTTATGTTGAGGATAAGAAAGACCAAACTGCAGTTACAGAAATTGGTAGTGATTATGTCGATGAGTAGACGTCATTTAGCTGGTAGAGTTAACCAGTCACCTGGCCAACCCCCCATTTAGAACCCATCGTGCCCTACTAAGGCAATGGGCTCAAGACAATTTCATTACATACTCATACCTTATCAATCAGAACAATCGGTGTATTATTTTTG
>JBOFJV010000258.1:0-5244 GCA_051657005.1 Legionella sp.
TTCCCAAGCTCAGAGTACTATGCCTCATCTGACTCCCTATCTTTTAATTTTCGCCATCTCAACTCCCTCGTTTTTACACTTGTCGGTTGATACTCACCTCCTTTTTAGAGCGGATAGGGCCTCCCACGTTTACACTATCACTTTCGTTGCACGCCATGCTCGCAGACTCCGGA
The DNA here is from genome assembly GCA_051657005.1 of Legionella sp. Lineage (GTDB taxonomy): Bacteria > Pseudomonadota > Gammaproteobacteria > Legionellales > Legionellaceae > Legionella. Next base: position 174 of record JBOFJV010000258.1, read on the forward strand.
GGCGGCGAATGATTAGAACCTATTTATTATCTCATTCACTGTTTCCTTCAGGTATCAAAAGACCATGGGCCACCTCTCATACTAAACTTAACGGAGATCAATCACTTCAACCTTGCGGCTTACGGCTTACAACTTCCTTTGCCTACGATTAACCATACGCGTTACCACATACAGCCAAAGGCTAAGTACGAAATGCGCTCGATCGCGCTTTCCAGGTAGCACTTTCAGCTACTAGCGGTCGTGCACTTTCGTGGCGCACTTTGATTAATATTTAACCGAGGAAATGATTGCAGCCTCGATACTGCGTAGTAGAACCAGGGTTTATTGATTTCGCTCAGAAACGGCATTTAAGATAAATAACTCTCGATAATTCGCTTCATGTTTCTTATTTTTATCCCGTTTATTATTGTGCATTTAATTAACACCTATTGATTAAATTCTGTGTAAATGGTAATTTTTGCCGAATATTTTTGTCTTTAATTTCAGGTAGTACAATGAAAGAAATAATTATTGCTGCGTTTTATAAGTTTGTTTCAATCGAAAATTTTGAAACATTACGCGAGCCATTGCTGGAAAAAATGCACGAATTAAACATCAAAGGTACCATTATATTGGCTGCTGAAGGGATTAATGGGAGTTTTGGCGGCGCGCGCGCACAAATGGATCTTTTTTATCAATTAATTCGGCAAGATGAACGTTTTGCTGATCTCAATTTCAAAGAAACCTCTGACTCAGAAAATCCTTTTGAAAAATCAAAAGTGAAATTGCGTAAAGAAATAGTCACTATGGGTATAAAAAACGTAGACCCACTCCAAACAGTAGGAACATACCTGTCTCCTGAAGAGTGGAATGCGCTAATCCAGGATCCTGATGTCGTTTTAATCGACACCCGTAATGATTATGAGTTCGAACTTGGGACGTTCAAAAACGCCATTAATCCGAATACCGAGAATTTCCGCGATTTTCCTGAATACGTAGAAAAAAATTTGTTGGATAAGAAAGACAAAAAGATTGCGATGTTTTGTACAGGCGGTATACGGTGTGAAAAATCCACGGCCTATTTAAAAGATCTTGGGTTTGAAAAAGTCTATCATTTGCATGATGGGATTTTGAACTACATTGAAAAAATGCCTAAAGAACAATCGCTCTGGGAAGGACAATGCTTTGTCTTTGATAATCGAGTCGCAGTTGATGGAGAATTAAAGCGGGTTTATCCTCAATTGCCTTTGGATTACAAACACGATCGCACTAAAGAATAAATTTTATGACCAATAAAAAACAATCTGACTCATCCATTGTATTCAATCGTAAAGCCGGTTTTGATTATTTCCTTGAAACGCAATACGAAGCAGGACTGGTGTTGGAAGGCTGGGAAGTCAAAAGCTTGCGTGCAGGCAAAGTCAATCTTTCTGATGCACATGTGATTATCAAATACGGCGAAGCGTATTTACTGGGTGCCCAAATCAACCCTTTAATTACGGCCTCTACTCATACGATTCCCGACCCTACCCGTACCAGAAAATTACTGCTTAATCGAAAAGAATTAAATCATCTCATTGGCAGTGTTGAGCGTCAGGGCTATACCATCGTACCCCTTTCTTTATACTGGAAAAAAAATAACATAAAAATCAAAATTGCTCTGGCCAAAGGAAAAAAAGAGCATGATAAACGCGATACGGTTAAAGCTCGTGAATGGCAAAGAGATCGTTCACGGATCATGAAAAAAACAGGGAGAGATTAATGACAGAAGGTGAATTCGTACCCGATTTTGCATTGAATGCGACCAGCGAGCTGCATGCTTATCTGAGTGATTACAAAGGTCAATATGTAGTCCTCTATTTTTATCCTAAAGATGCAACCCCAGGATGCACGACTGAAGGGCAGGATTTTCGCGATGCATACTCTAAATTTCAAGCAAAAAACACACAAATATTTGGCATTTCGCGCGACAGTTTAAAATCACATGAAAATTTTAAAGCCAAGCAAAACTTTCCTTTCGAATTAATCAGCGATCAGGACGAACAACTATGCCAATTATTTGATGTGATTAAAATGAAATCCATGTACGGCAAACAAGTACGTGGCATCGAACGCAGCACATTTCTCATTGACCCACACTGTAAACTCATCAAGGAGTGGCGTAAAGTCAGTGTCAAAGGGCATGTAGATGACGTATTAAGTGCGTTAAAATAGTGTTTGTTTCCAAGTCACTCACGTGCAGGAGTGCAGAAACAAACCCTATTCCCAAACTTTACTTTATTTCACTGCAACTACATGTTTTAATCACAACGATTCCATCATAGAAGGTGATTTTTTATGGATAATACCAATGCCAGTCAAAAGCTGTTTGTACTGGATACCAATATTTTAATGCACGACCCCACTGCCATTTATCATTTTGAAGAACATGATATCTATTTGCCTATGGTGGTTCTCGAAGAGTTAGACAGCCATAAAAACGGGACATCTGAAGTAGCACGTAACGTAAGACAAACCAACCGCATGTTGGTTGAATTGATGAGTAATGCCAGCCATGCTCAAGTCGTATCCGGTCTTTGCATCCCCAATTACCTCAACTCAGACAAAAAAAAATGCAGCGGAAAGCTGTTTTTCCAAACCGATGAATTTGATCAAGTAGTCCCATCAACTCTGCCTGGACATAAAGTAGATAATACCATTCTGGCTACCGCATTAGGGTTACAAAAAAAATACGGCGGACAAAAGCAAGTCATCATCGTATCCAAAGACATTAATTTGCGCATTAAAGCAGGCATTCTTGGCATCCCTGCAGAAGATTATTACAGCGATCAAGTACTTGATGATGTCAACATCCTGCATCGAGGATTACACATACTCGATAATAATTTCTGGGATACTCATGCCAAAGATATGGGCTCATGGCAAGAAAGTGGTAAAACGTTTTATAAAGTAGCCGGTCCATTAATCAATCAATGGAATCCTAATGATTGCATCAGCACCGAAGACAATCAATTTCAAGCCATTGTGAAACACCTGGCACCAGATCATGCGGTGATTCAACTAGTGCGTGACTACACCAAACACTCAGTTTGGGGGATTCATGCTAAAAATCGCGAACAGAATTTTTCCCTGAATTTACTCCTCGACCAGGACATCGATTTCGTAAGCTTACAAGGACCAGCCGGTACCGGGAAAACATTATTAACGATTGCAGCCGGATTAACTCAAGTTTTGGATCAAAACCGCTATAACGAAATCTTAATGACGCGTGTCACCATTCCTGTAGGTGAAGACATTGGTTTTCTTCCTGGAACTGAAGAAGAGAAAATGACGCCATGGATGGGGGCGTTAATGGACAACCTGGAAGTGCTGCATATCTCTCAGGTAGGCGGCAGTTTTGGCCGCGGAGCAACTCAGGATTTACTGCAAAACAAAATCAAAATTCGCTCACTCAACTTCATGCGTGGCCGTACTTTTTTAAGTCGTTACATCATCATTGATGAAGCCCAAAACTTAACCCCAAAACAAATTAAGACTTTAGTGACCCGTGCAGGCCCTGGTTCTAAAATTATTTGTCTTGGTGACATCAAGCAAATAGACACCCCTTATTTGAGTGAAACGACCTCGGGTTTAACTTTTGCCGTAGATCGTTTTAAGAGTTGGGAACACAGCGCACATATGAGTTTAACGCGTGGAGAGCGCTCAAGACTTGCATTTTATGCGGCTGAGCATTTATAGTATACGTTTTAAGGATTTACACCATGACCGATCATGCCATCACCTTTGATGACGTTCTACTTGTTCCTTCATACAATCACCATGAATCCAGAAGAGTAGTAGAAACGACCAGTACGGATCGACTGCACAAATTAACCCTGGAACTCCCTGTAATCAGTTCAAATATGGATACAATTACCGAGAGTGCTATGGCTAATTTCATGAGCTCTAAAGGCGCTATGGGTGCCTTGCACCGCTTCATGACCGTAGAAGACAATATTGCTGAATTCAAAAAATGCCAGGGTATTGTTTTTGTTTCTATAGGCTGCACTGCTGCTGAATTAGAACGTGCCGAAGCATTACGTGATGCAGGAGCGGATTATTTTTGTGTGGATGTGGCTCATGCGCATGCGAAATACGTGGGTAAAACACTGAAAAACTTGCGTCAAATATTAAGCGACCGCTGCATTATGGCAGGAAACGTTGCCACTTATGCAGGAGCGGATTATCTTGCCTCTTGTGGCGCGGACATCATTAAAGCAGGGATTGGTGGCGGCTCGGTATGCAGCACCCGCATTAAAACAGGTTTTGGCGTTCCGATGTTAACCTGCATTCAAGATTGCTCGCGTTCTGACCGTTCGATTGTCGCTGATGGCGGGATTAGAACGTCTGGAGACATTGTCAAAGCCTTGGCTTTTGGTGCCGACTTTGTCATGATCGGCGGGATGTTGGCAGGTACTGAACCAACTCCTGGTGAAGTGATTCAGAAAAAAGACGGCACTAAAGTGAAGCGCTATCGCGGCATGGCGTCTAAAGAAGCACAAGAAAACTTCCTAGGGCAAATGCATGAATGGAAAACGGCTGAAGGAGTAGCCACTGAAGTGCCTTTTAAAGAAAATACGGATGCAATCATTGGCGATATCGTCGGTGGATTAAGATCAGGGTTAACCTATGCAGGAGCCGACACCATCAGCGAATTACAACGCAAATTAAACTATGTTGTTGTGACGCAAGCAGGACGTCTTGAAAGCTTACCGCATAAATTACTGACCGTAAATTAGCTCAATTCTGGCCTGGGTGAGGCTGTAGTCCTAACCCAGCTCAGGAAATTTATCGGCTCTTTCCCATTTAAGGGGGCAGCTATAATCACCCACAGAGCACCTTAACACGCACTCTGTAATTTTCAAATTTTCTAAAACCATAAGCTCTTCGCTGAATTAGTTTCATTTTACGATAAAACCCTTCTGTGATTCCATTTGATTTACTAAACCGCCACATTCTGGCGACTTCATCTTTCCAAGCTCACAGGGTCTTACCCAATGAAGCTAAAGCCTTAAAAGCACTTTGCTTTAATTCAGTCAGCATGCCTAAGAAG
>JBOFJV010000259.1:0-2990 GCA_051657005.1 Legionella sp.
ACTTTTACTATGGAAAATCCAGGTAAATTTAGGATAAGATTGTACTTCGGCACTTTAATCTCCTTTTGTTCGCTAAATCAAGGACTTAGTCTAGACTAATTTGATTAAAGTGCCCCCTTAATTGGTGTAGAGCCAACAATTGCTCGGTAATCAATGTCCATTTGCTTTAAACCCTGTTCGGCGATAATTTGTTTTATTGCGTTTGCTGCAGCACCATCATTTTTCTGATTGTAACTCAGACCGATGTTGACTTTTTTATAAGATGAAAATTTCTCTTTCATGGATTCACTTTTACTGAAAAATAACCTATTTTAACAAGGCATAATTATCATTTTATTAACATGATGAAAAAATAAGATCAAATGATGGTTTTTCCAATGAAGCATGCGACCGAGAGGCGTGTTTGGGCAAGGGGATAAGGAACAAATGAATTTATTCGTAATCTATATTGGGGGTAGTCATCAAGATTCTTTGATTGAGCTGCATGACATGCGGTTTGTTGTGGCTCAGTCTATTGAACAGACCTATGAGAGTTTAAGACAAAGTTGGTGGGGTACTCCTGCGAGTTTGCACCTTGATGCATGGGGTATTTTAGATTATGCTGATGGGCATCAAATTGAATTATCAAAAAATGCAGCAGCTGAGACGTCGCACCAATTATATTTTGTCAATTTGGGTGGCTATGATCGCAATCAATTTACTGAGCTGCATAAAAATATTTTTGTAGTTGCCGCAAATGAACATGAAGCCAAGCACAAAGCAGTGCAGCAAATTGCGGATTGGGAATCACCTCATCGTGATTATCTGTATCAAGTAGAGCATTTTTTGAACCTGAACGCATTACTGCAAAATCAAGGGTATTATCTGCATCTAACCCAGCAAAGGGATGAGAAGCCATTTCAATTTACTTGTTTTTATAATCATATTGGAAAAATAGAAAATGGATTATAAATGACTCTATCAATACATATTGAGTATTTGTAGAGTATTTAATTAATGAATGTGTGTGCTATAAGTACAGGGAATGTTTTACCTTCATGCTCAAAAATAGGAGCAAAGGATGCTCATCATGCAGGATCGCGTGGAGTAAAAAGTACCTTTATAGCGTGTATAAATCATAAAAAGGACTTAAGTGATTTTGAAGCATCATGACTATTCATACCAATGAACTCAAGCAGATTTTTAATTTGATTTGTGATGAGCAGCCTAGGCAGGCAATGTTGCTGATTCAAGGACTTAACCAAGAGGATCTTGAATATTCTGCTCTTGGTGCCACCGAACAATGGCATTTATTCGACTTGGCTGTGCAAAACAATTTGCTCGATGTAGCAAATGCAATCGTTGAAAAATACGCGCAGTTAACAAACGATGTTCATCGCAAGCCTTTATCTATTGATTATAACGAATACGATAACAATACCGTTCGTTATTACATGAATACCTTATTTTTTATGGATGTTTCTATTTTGACAACGTATAAATTTTTAGTTGACCAACAAAAAAGAATTTATGTGCATCAGATCCATATAGAGATAAAAAAACTGCGTATTCTTGCTGTAGAAAAGCTTCTTGAGCTCACAGCAAATTCTCTAATGCATAATAAACTGTTGCACGCTCTGTTAGCGTATGAGGATAACTCTTATCAATTGGGGGCGTTAAACGATGTTATAGTGGCAGTCAGGCGTTTATTAGGCGCCAAATCCACGCCAACGAGTTCATTTCAAAAAGCTGTTGCTGTGCTAAGCACTGTAGACAAGTTGGATGCTGCATGCAGTACCTTTGATCTGCAAACCCATAACAAACATGCTTCCTTAAGTGAGTTTATAGAAGGAACGACCGATATTTTAAACCATCACTCTAATGAGATACTCAAACAGAGCCAAGTTTTTAAAGACCGATTAGTACGTATTGGTCAGGCGATAATGTCCACTGGTGTGGGCTATGTAGTGGCGTCTTTTCTAGGAAAACCGAGGGAGTTTAATGAACATAAATGGTCTCTTTTTCGAAACAAGACAAAATCAGAACCCTTGCTTGCAAGCAGAGTTAATACTCTGGGCGAATTAGGTGATCCTACGTATAAGAGCGTCAGCTAAGCATGTCATTTTCAGAGGCATGTTGCACGAGTTTCAGATATTATAAATACTCTCGGACTGCAGCGAGTAAAATGATGAGGAATAAAAGAGCGGGTATACATCAAGGAGGCAGCCATCATGATAGTTGAAATGCACGTGGTTTTAGGAGGAGTTCTTTTTGGACGTGCTGCTGGATTAAGGTTGTTGGTTCAATGAAAAATGCTTGGTTGTAGCGGCATACTTTTTCGTTCATTGGATTTTGCAACGTACCGGTTTAATGTCGATAATATTTTATTTATTCTTGGATGATTTTTAAGTGGAATAATCTTTAATTACATTCAGGTTATCCATAATCCCGCGACCATTTTTAAAACGAATTCTTGGTTATTGATTTTGGGTGGGGCATTAGTTGGTGCGGGTACTTATCTTGGCAATGGTTGTACCAGTGGGCATGGGCTATGTGGAATATCTCTCTTACGTAAACGCTCTATAGCGGCTGTTAGCATCTTCTTTCCTGTTGCAATAATTACGTCCTGGTTAGTCCATTAATGAGATCAAAATATGAAGTCCATTATTTCATTAATTGCAGGTTTGATATTTGGTTTCGGTTTAATTTTAACAGGAATGTACAGTACAGATGTTATTATTTCTGGTTTAAAAGTTGGTGCTACAACGTTCAAAATAAATTTATATGTCACTTTTTTTACGGCTTTATTGGTAACTTTTATTTTATTTCAGCTGCGTATATGGTTAGTTAAGCCATTATTAAATAAGTGCTATGTAACTACTCACCCCTATACGCCACTGCGTGTCGTACAGGGGTGAACGAACTATATTTAGAAAAAAATCAAAAAAATCAAAAAATACTTGACATGTTTTTTTGTGTTAAATTTCAAAATTCACTGAACGGCCCAAAAT
>JBOFJV010000260.1:0-4302 GCA_051657005.1 Legionella sp.
AGCGAAGAGCTTATTGTTTTAGAAAATTTGAAAATTACAGAGTGCGTGTTAAGGTGCTCTGTGGGTGATTAGAGCTGCCACCTTAAATGGGAAAGAGCCGGTTTTTGCGCTGTCAATGACCTATTTTTGCGTATTAAAGTATTTTTATACACTAAAAAATTTAACCATGCTCCTTATTGCTACAGGCGCAGTGGTCTTAAGTACTGATCCCCCAGCAAATCTTCAAGTAGCCTATGGATTTTTCTCATAGACTGCATTATCGATAACATTTGCGCTCATTTGTTTAAGATTCTTTCCCAATATGTATTTAATTGTTTGGAAAAGAGCGCTGCAAAAATTCATTCAGTGCCTTGAAATAGACATTGATAATGCCTTGAATCAAAACCATCATACCCAAATCACTGGAGATGAAATTCTTCATTTAGGGATGGTTCGCAGCTATCGGAGAATGATACCTAAAAAGTACATGATGGCAACGCTTCGCATCTCAGTCAACATTCGCAACATCCAACATACATTGGACAATCTTTATTACGAAACAAAAAATGAATTATTTTGGCATGGAGTACAAAACAACCTGCATCAATTACAGCTTAAGATGAACCATTACATTCCTTGCGGCATTCCTAAAATGCACATGGAACCTGAAACCCAATTACAGCATTATGTCATGCGTTGTTTGGAGCAAGCCTTCATTTATTGGAATAAATTATGCTCACTACGAAAGAACTGAAAAAATCTCGACTATGCACGATTTGCTCATTTGGCAGTCATGTTTCTTGTTGCCATGTGGATTTATTTATTTTCAACCATTCCTCATAACTGGTGGGTTTTATTGACTGTAATTGTCATTAGCGCAGGAATTGAACCCTGGTTGATTGTCCGACGGGCTATTCACCGGATTGGTGGCACTTTCGCAGCGTTAATTATTTTAATTCCTTTGATTTATTTGATGCAATTGAATTATCGTTTCATTCCCGTTGTATTTATTGCAGCGATTACTGGCCTGGCCGTTTCATCAATTAATACCAATCGTTATGACATCAGCGTTTTTTCATTACCATCGTTGTTTTTTTCTTATTAGCACAAACAACCGATGCAAATTCTCCTGAAAGTCCTTTTGAAATGGTGTTCAATCGAGGCACTTGTACCCTAATCGGCATTTTTATTGTTTTAGTGGGTGATTATTTTTTATTTCAATCCTATCACTACTCCCAAAAACTCTATTTATTTCATCAAATGATGGTTTATAAATTTTTTAACGATACCATACAGCAAATCACTCAATGCCGTACAGAGAAAGTCAACTCGTTCCTTTTCGTTGACAGATTACGTGGTCAAGTGATTCAACATTGCGCCCCAATAGCAGTCAGCTCACTCAATCTAAAACTCGAAGCGCAAATCAGTCCTCAAACTAAAATGCAGGTTGATGCGTTTCAGGAAGTTGTGTGGGACCTTCGCCGATTAGTCTTTGCTTTATGCGTTTCTGAATTTATTTTGCATGCTCCAGAGAAAAGTGAAAAACACTTACAGCGCTTTAACCTCTTGATGAATCAAGCAAAAAATAATTTTATTTCGATTAAGGATACGAAATCATACTCACTGCATTGTAAAATTTCTTTGCTATGTTACAATTTTAAGTATACTAACGTACTCACATTTTGTGCCCGGGACAAAATCATGTTTTTTAATCCTCTTGATAACCGTAATCTTTATAATATTTACGATTTTAATATGCGTTTGCTGCAGCCTTGTTCCGACTATTTTGACACGATGGCAAAACGTTTTCGCAGAATTTCAGATAACATTGATTTACCTGTAAAAATTCCTTACGTGTCTACCGATGCACAAGGTTTTATGAAGCAGATGTTGGAAACAGCATCAGGTCATTTTCGTCGATTATCCGGATACTCATATATTGCACATATAATAACTAATGCTTATGACAAACCTAAATTTAATATTAATGATGTCAAAATCAATGATGAATATTACGATATTCAAGAAGAGATCATTGATAAACAAAGTTTTTGTAACCTCATTCGTTTTAAAAAGATTCATGCAGACCATTTAAACTTACCTAAATTACTCCTCGTCGCGCCAATGTCGGGTCATTATGCGACTTTATTACGTGATACAGTACGAGGTTTGCTGCCCTTATATGATGTTTATATTACTGATTGGAAAAATGCACGCGATGTGCCCTTGACTGAAGGCTCTTTTGATCTCGATGATTTCATTGAGTACATTATTTCTTATTTCAATTTACTCGCCCCTAATTTAAATGTGATGGCGGTGTGTCAACCTACAGTTCCCGTACTCGCTGCAATTTCTTTAATGTCTACCAGTAATTCAGAGAACCTTCCACGTAGCGCCATCCTGCTCGGAGGACCAATTGATACAAACCAATCCCCTACTTCAGTCAATGTGCTGGCTTCATCTCGAGGAGATGATTGGTTTCAACAAAATGTGATCTCAATTGTTCCTTCTCGTTTTCCAGGAGCAATGCGTCTTGTATATCCAGGATTCATGCAACTTGCAGGCTTTATGAGTATGAATTTTCAACGGCATATGGAATCACTGCAAAAAGCCATTGATCGGTATGCCGACAATCAAAAAGATGCTGCTTTTAAAATCATTACATTTTATCTTGAATATTTTTCAACCATGGATCTCACTGCTGAGTTTTACATGCAAACAATCAACACCGTCTTTCAAGAAAAACTGCTCACAACAGGACGCTATAAATCACGTGGCCATAATGTGCGTTTACACGATATAAAAAATGTCGCTATTTTAGCGATCGAAGGCGAGCGAGACGATATTACCGGAGTAGGACAAACCAAATCGGTACTGGGGTTATGTAAAAATCTTCCTGACTCCATGAAAAAATATTTTCTTGCTGAAGGAGTCGGTCACTACGGATTATTTAATGGCAAAAAATTTCGCAACATTATTATTCCCGAAATTCATCAATTTACTGAACGCTCTCAGGACTAAGGCTTGGTTCAGTTGTAAGGTCAGGAGAGAATGATGTCGTCAACTTAAACGGTCCTTGTAGCCTGGCCTGGGTGCAGCGAAGCTGAACCAGTGGTTGTTGATTTGAGCCAGCAACCCGGGTTCCGCTTCGCTGCGCCAGACTACGATACTACACGCTTGGATTTCCTTAAATTGACGCTATTGATTCTCAATAAATCTTCTGACTACTTGAGCAAATTGCTCCGGATATTCAACATGAGGTAAATGCCCTCATTGCGTAAAGCGATGATAACGCGCACCATGGATATGCTCTGCAAGAAATCGAGCTTATTTTTCAGGAATGATTAAATCGTCTTCCGCTCCCAAAACCAACACTGGTACATTAATTTTTTGAATCCAATCTCGAGAATCTAATTGTTCAAGATCCGCGTATTGGCCTTCATACCCTTTCACAGTAAACGGATACGGATTATCTAAAACTAACTGGATTAACTGCTCCAACGCTCCTGGTTGCGACAAAAAGTGATAGGAGAAAGCCAAACTGCTTGACGCTTTAAGCAGTGACTTAAGTGGTGCATTGGCTTTGAGCAACTCAAGTTGCGCATCAACATACACATGAAAAACAGTGTGTATTGATGCTCCAGAATTACCGATAATTGCCGATTTAACCAACTCAGGATGACGAAACGCCAAATGTTGCAGCATAAATCCGCCCATTGAATTGCCAACAAAATGAGCGTGTTTAATTTCCAGCGCCGAACATAAATCCACGACATCATTGGCCATTTGTTCTATAGAATACGGTCCATCAGGAATGTCGGTCTGACCGGCACCACGATTATCAAATAAAACAAGTTGATACTTATCTTTAAAATACTCAGGAAGTTCGGACCAAATCGTATGATCCGAACTGAATCCTCCAATACACACTACCGGCTCTCCTTGCCCATGTACTTCATAATACATGTTGATATCATTCACTTTGATGCGTGGCATATTCTTTCCCAAAAAAATCAATAAAACACAAAAAAAATATACCATTTTTCTCGAATAAGCTAAAGTAAGTTTCAGGAAACCCAAGCATGCCAAGGACAAAAATGAACCAAATATTGATTGTTTACGCACAAAAAATTGAAGACTATAAAAAACATTTTATTAGCATGCTTGAAGCGTTTTTAGCGCAAAAAAGTCAGACCGCACCCGCAAAGCAGGTGGCTTGACGGTGGTGAGCAGCCCCAAGGGCTGCCGGCGATTAGTTCAAACTAACTTTAAAAATTACCTTTCTCATCAGCACCGCTCGTTTTATCGAGCTGCTCCTGATTT
>JBOFJV010000261.1:0-3110 GCA_051657005.1 Legionella sp.
AATGCGCTCGGTAGCGCTTTCCCGGTAGCACTTTCAGCTACTAGCGGTCGTGCACTTTCGTGGCGCACTTCAATTTTTTCTAAATATAGTTCGTTCACCCCTGTACGACACGCAGTGGCGTATAGGGGTGAGTAGTTACGTCTAAATAAAGAATGTAACAGGGGTATAACAAGTGATATTCTGATTGTAACAAAATTGTTACAAAGTCACCGTATTATGTGCTTCAATGGGAGTAACTGACCCCTTAATGGCGTAACTTAAGTGATAATTGTAGCCTGGGTGCAGCGTAGCGAACCATGGTTTATTGATGTGACTCAGAACCGTGGGTTCATCTACGCTGCACCCAGGCTACGAATCCGTGCCATTTTCGCTTAAATTGATGTCATTAACTGGCCGTTTGATTCAGGTTGCACTGAAACGATAAATCATTTAGGAATACAATGAGGAATTTTTTTTATGGTATGCGTTGCATGCTGCTAGGAATTCGTCACCTTTTTCTCAAGGGGTTAAAGCGTTTTATTCTGTTGCCTTTGCTTGTAAATTTCATGATGTTTGCGGGCATGTTTTATCTTGTTTATCATTATTTACTGCCTTACGCAACGTCGTATCTCAATCAATTGCCTTCTTGGCTAAGTTTTCTTAGCGGAGTATTTTTGCTGCTCTTCATTATCAGCTTTTTTTTAATGTTTTTGTCCGTGTTTACCGTTGTTTTTAATTTGGTTGCAGCCCCGGTGAATGGATTATTAGCAGAAAAAGTACAGAAGTTGCTTTACCGAAGCTCAATTCCGTCACTGCCATTTCATCAAACCATGATCCGCAGTGTTAAGCGTCATGGCGCTTTTATTCTCTATTTTCTACCGCGTTTTGCGGGGATGTGTGTTTTATTTTTTATTACTCTCGTCCAACCAATTTATCCTATTTTATGGTTTCTTTTTAATGCCTGGATATTAAGTATTCAATATCAGGATTTTGCTATGGATAATAATTTAATCTGTTTTAAAGAAATGCGGGAGCAAATTGCAGGGAATCGCATGCTTTTGTTTGGATTTGGTTCTTCCATTATTTTGGTGAGCTTGGTACCCATTTTGAATGTATTGACTATGCCTGCATCGGTTATTGCTGGTACTATTCTCTATTTCGAAAGCAACAAACGCCACGAGCTCATTGAGGAATAAGCGCTCAATGTAATGTATTTTATATAGAAAGAGACACGTGATATGAGTGATGAAGACTATGTAATTAGGCATGCTGTGTTAAGTGATCTGGATGAGCTATTTGCTCTGTTCATTGATTTAATCACGCATGAAGGGCTTCTTAATAACTTGAAGCTTGATCGGGAGCGTTTAAAGCAGGAGTTATTTGGTGCTGATGCTGACTGGAATTGTTTGGTTGCTGCGAAGACGCATAATCAATTAATAGGTTTTTGTTTTTATAGTTATGCGAATACTGATCGTGCGTTTAATTTTACGCCCAAAATTCATATTGATGATCTTTATGTGAGTCCAAAATACCGAAGAATTAACATCGGTCATCAATTATTGCACCAACTGGCTTTAATAGCCCAGTCTCAAAATATTTCTCGTTTTAATGTTCTATGCGTTAAGGATAATCGTGAAGGACAAAATTTTTATCAGAAAATAGGTGCGACTAAATTAGATTTCTTGGATTTTTACAAAATATCAGTCGACCAGTTATTGTGACGTAATTGTTCACGTAATGGCATCAACTTAATGAAAAAATGGTACGTACTCGTAGCCTGGGTGCAGCATAGCGGAACCCTGGTTCCGCTATGCTGCACCCAGGCTATAATCTACAATCTGTAGTCACTATTTAAGCTTGAGCAATGACTTTTCCTATCGCTTTCCCTGATTCTAATAAGGCATGGGCTTTATCAATTGTTTCGAAATAAAACAGATGAGGATCAATTAAGGGTGTTAAATGTCCACTATCCACCAAACGTGCAATTTCTTTTAAAATGTGACCATGACGTTCACGTTGTATATTTCGTAATAAAGGCAATAACATAAATACCGCATGTAAACTGGCCGATTTTGCATGTAAAGGGGCGAGATCGCGGCTAGTATTTGCCTGAATGCTGACCACATTTCCATACATTGCTACTGCAGCTAACGATTTATCAAGATTTTCACCACCGATGGTGTCAAATACAACATCAAATCCCATGCCATTGGTTACACGGCCAACATAATCCTGGACTGATTCAAGCGTGTAATTAATTGCTTCTTTTGCACCAAGCGATTTGGCGATGGCTGCTTTATCTGCAGAGGATACTGTGGTGTATACTTCAGCACCGGCCCATTTGGCTAATTGAATCGCTACATGACCAACACCACCAGTACCTGCGTGAATGAGTACTTTTTGTCCTGCGTTTACGTGGGCTTTTTCAAATAAAGCTTCCCAAGCAGTGATAGCAACTAAAGGGAGTGCTGCTGCTTCTACCATGCTCAATGTCTTAGGTTTTTTAGCAAGTAATCGTGCATCGGCAAGCATGTATTCATGCAAGTGCACCACTTTCATCTAGAAATCCACCAGCACATCCATACACTTCATCGCCAACAGAAAACTCAGTCACCTCAGGCCATATTTCTTCAATAATACCTGCGACGTCACTGTGTAAAACAGCAGGAAACGCTGGGGAAATGTGGCTGTATTTTCCAGCGCGTACTTTACAATCAACAGGATTAACACTGGTTGCTACAACGCGAATTAATACGTAGCCAGGCTTTATTTCTGGTTTGGGCAGATCAATTGTTTCAAAAACGGAACAATCACCAAAAGATGATATGGCTTGTGCTTTCATGGTATTTCTTCTCACTCGATTGCTTCAGTCAGGTAAGTCATTCACCCGTCAAATTCATATGAAGCAACATTATTATTTTAAAAAAATTGCAAAATAATTACTAGAGAAAGAACGTTTTTTCAAATACATCATTCTTTTTATCTTGATTAAGCGTAACTACTCACCCCTATACGCCACTGCGTGACGTACAGGGGTGAAAGAAACTGTACTCTAACGTTGATTGTTCAATGCCATAGCTACAGCAACCAAAGGATTTATTCCCTTATTTTGCATAGTTTGTAAATAACTG
>JBOFJV010000262.1:0-6790 GCA_051657005.1 Legionella sp.
GCTCACTTTTACTATGGAAAATCCAGGTAAATTTAGGATAAGATTGTACTTCGGCACTTTAATCTCCTTTTGTTCCCTAAATCAAGGACTTAGTCTAGACTAATTTGATTAAAGTGCCCCCTTAATTGGTGTAGAGCCAGATAACCTCAAGTACCAGATTGTGCCAATTTTCACCTACTGGAAATAAAGGATTGTGCCTCGTTTATCGATATAACAATAATCAAATTCAACTGCTAAGCCATCCAACATTTGCTTATAACATAAAGATGGAAAACCATTGCCATGCGCAAAATGGATTAACTATCTCATGAAATCACTACTTGCTTGCTCTCTGCTTTGAGTGAATAAATTGCGTAACTATAATAAGCAATCAGCAAAGAGAATAAAATCACTCCTAATCCCGGAAAGATAGTGTTCGATGTTAAAAAAATCATCGTCACAAATAACATCGGGGTTCCAGCAACAGTTAAAAGATGACATGACGTTTTAAACTTGATTTTAAAAGAAAAGAAGACACTGGAAAAAACCTCACCTAAAACTCCTAATACAATGAAAAAAACAATAAAAATAGAGAAAAAACTGGCAATAGCCATAGGATAAATAAGGATATCGGCAAAATATTTCAAGTAAGTAATCGATTGTTCCTGGGCAAATTTCTTACCATCAAACACGAAGTTAGCTTCCTTATCAAACGTTTGTACTAAGGGTTTACTGGCGTTATCTGCTTTGATTTGCATTATCTTAATTGGTCGAGGATTAGGTACTTTTAATAAGATTCTGTTTTTATTAATCAACGTAGTAAGATCAGGATAGTGACGAAAGTCGTTCACTTTTCCGGTCGTATCAATGATAATAATAACCTTGCCTTTATCATTTTTGATTAAATAAGGCATCGACTTATCAAATAAAACGGCACCATTTTGTACGTATAAAAGAGGGATTTTTTGCAATGGTTCAATGATTTGCTCTTGATACATCACATTAAAATCCATAACCAATCTCAAAGCAAATGGAATTGAAAAAATGGCCAGGGCTAACACGAGGTATAACACACCAAAACCACGCCAACGTTTTCCTACATCGACATAGAGACGTCGTGAATAAAAAGACTTATATAATGCTGACCAATAATTATAAACTGGAGTATCGATTGGTTGTAGTTTGTTTTTTTGTTTAGCCACGCTGTTCTCCAATACGTTTTCCTGATTTGGTGTGAAAGAGATGTAACTTAATTTTAGGTAGTTCAACATGAAGTTGTCCACTTGCTATTAATTGATCTGCTGTGACACGTAGATTGATTTCCTGTCCGTTTTTAAAACATTTGGCACGTATTAACTTGTCTGCCCCCATATCATCAATAAATTCAACATTAACAGGTATTCTTTGCGGATTATTTTCAGAGCACAGCGATATGTGCTCCGCACGAATGGCCAAACTGATCTCCGTTTTGTCTTCTATTGAAACTGATTCAGTAAGAGGATAATCCAACCCAAACTCGGTCTGTATTGCGTGCATTCCTTTATCATAGATACCAGGGATGAGGTTCAAATGATATTGCCCCGTAAAACCAGCCACAAACAAACTCTCCGGATTTTGATAGAGCTCTTGTGGCGTACCAATTTGTTCAACAAGGCCTTGATTGAGTACAATCACTCGCTCTGCCATAGTCATTGCCTCAGTATGATCATGAGTGACATACACACTGGTTGTATTTAATTGTTGGTGCAGGCGTCGGATTTCATGACGCATTTCGGTTCGCAATTTTGCATCTAAATTGGATAAAGGTTCATCAAATAAAAAAACTGCTGGCGAACGAACGATAGCCCTTCCCATCGCAACACGTTGCCGCTGTCCACCGGATAAAGCGTGTGGCTTTCGATCTAAATAAGGCGTTAAATGCAACATGTGCGCAACGTCACTCACTCTACGTTGAATGTCTGCTTTCTTATAAGCTCTCATTTTGAGACCATAAGCCATATTTTCAAATACTGTCATATGCGGATAAAGCGCGTAATTTTGAAAAACCATCGCCATATCACGTTGTGCAGCTGGTATTTCATTCACACATTGATTGTTAATTAAAATGGAACCCGAGCTTAAATCCTCTAAACCCGCAATGAGACGTAATAGCGTCGTTTTGCCACACCCTGAGGGCCCAACGATGACCACGAACTCACCCTTTTTAATGTTCACACTCACTTGATCTAAAATCGTTGTTTGACCAACTCGTTTCGACACTTCAATTAAATTAACCGTTGCCATTTTACTTTAACCCTTTTTCAAACCAGCGCTGCATTAACATCACGACCAAACAAGGTGGAATTAAAGCAATTAAAGCAACAGTCATAATATAATGCCATTGCGGAACTTGATCAGCTACTCCTGCGAGATAGCGAATTCCCATAACCACTGTTGCCATTTTTGTTTCTGTTGTAATCACCAATGGCCAGAGATACTGATTCCAGCCATAGACAAATAAAATCACGAATAAGGAAGCAATTTGTGTTTTTGATAAAGGTAAAACAATATCAAAAAAGAAACGTATTGCCCCTGCTCCATCCAACTTTGCTGCGTCCACCAGTTCAGCAGGTATCGTTTTAAAAAACTGTCTGAATAAAAAGGTTCCTGTGGCCGAAACAAATAATGGCAAAGTTAATCCCGTGAATGAGTTCAATAAACCAAACGAAGCAACCACCTGAAAAGTAGGAACAATCCGCACCTCAATAGGAAGCATCATGGTTGTAAAAATTAAAGCAAAACAGATTTTTTTAAATCGAAAATCAAAATACACCAAGGCAAAAGCGGAACCTAAAGCAAAAATAATTTTACCCAGTGCAATGGCCATCGCCATCACGAAGCTATTGATTAAAAGAGAAGTAATCGGCTCGCCTCCAGTAACCGATAGCCCTTCGGTCATGACTGTTTTGATGTTTTTAAACAATAACGCTCCGGGTACCATAGGAATATGAGATTGCATCATCACACTGCCTTCATTAGTGGCGGCAACAAGAGCCAAATAAACCGGTAAGAGCATCAACATAACGAAGAGGCATAAAAACGCATGGGATAAAAAGCGTGTCATAGAGGATTTCATGAGTAATGAACCTTTTTCTCGAGGTACTTAAATTGCACCAAAGAAACAATGATTACAATAATCATCAAAAGGACTGATTGTGCTGAGGAACTCCCTAAATCCATCCCTTCAAAACCATCTTGATATACTTTATAAATCAAGTTCGTTGTACTATTTCCGGGACCACCATGCGTCATAACCTGGATGATGCCAAAAGTATCAAAAAAACCATACATCAAGCTCATAATCAGCAAGAAAAAAGTAGTTGGAGAAAGCAATGGGAAAATGATTTGCCAAAACCGTTGCCACGAACTGGCACCATCGATAATTGCCGCATCAATTAATGACGATGGAACGGCCTTCAAGGCGGCAAAATAAAATAAAAAATTGTAACTGAATTGTTGCCAACTTGCCGTCAAAATCACAACCAGGAGCGCTTGATTTACATTGTTGACGTAATCAAAATGAATTCCTAATGAATGCAAAAAATGAGTTAACCAGCCTAATGTTGGATGACATAAAAAACGCCATAAAATCGCAGCCACTGTGGGAGCCACTGCATAAGGCCAAATAAATAAAGATTTATAAACCCCTTGCGTCTTACCACGATTATTCACTAATATGGCTATAAGCAGACCTAAACTCATAGTGAAAAAAGTCACACTAAAGGCAATAATAAAGGTCACCAAAATTGCTTTGCTGTAACTCGGATCCACAAACAGATCTACAAAATTGGAAAGGCCGGCAAATTGCCGATGCAAGCCAAAAGCATCGGTATAAAAAAAAGACTGCAATAGTGAGTTACAAGCAGGCCAAATAAAAAACATCAAAGTAACAACAAGCTGTGGCACTATAAAAAGCCAAGCACAAAGACGTTGATGATTGAATTTAGCCATTGCCCAACATATGAGAGGTCTGAGGTACCATTATATACTTAAGAAACGAGAAAATGCTATGTTTGACGCGTACGTCAGAACATTGATTGCATGCAAGGTAGCATGAACTGTTGAGCATGGTGCTCAACCTATAAAAAGTAAGGAATATATGCGCTCTATTCACATTGAAAATCCAGGATCACATAGCCGATTAATCATCCAAAATGGTCCATCTCCTGAATGCAGTACGTCACAAATTTTAGTGCGTGTACACGCTACAGCACTCAATCGAGCAGACATCATGCAGAGTTATGGGAAATATCCACCACCGGCTGGAGAGTCGGACATACCAGGCCTGGAGGTTGCAGGTGACGTCATCGAGGTTGGCGCAGATGTGACGCAGTTTAAACCTGGAGATAAGGTGTATGGCTTAGTGGGCAGCGGCGCTTACGCTGAATTCTGTCCGGTTGAGGCAACGCTGGCTCACTTGATCCCGAGTCATTGGAATTACACAGTAGCTGCAGCATTTCCTGAAGCATTCACTACGGTTTATGCGACATTGTTTGATTTGGGTAAATTGCAAGCAAACCAGACCCTACTGATTCATGGCGCAGGAAGTGGTATTGCTTCATTGGCAATTCAAATGGCAAAACACATTGATGCGACAGTACTCACTACTGCCGGTAGTGAAGAAAAGGTGGAAAAAGCATTGAAACTCGGGGCCGACGAAGCCATCAATTACAAAACTCAAGACTTTAAAGATTTAATTGCCGACCAAAGTGTGGATTTAATCGTTGATTTTATCGGCGGTGATTATTTTAATAAGCATCTGCCTCTATTAAAATCCAAAGGGAAACTCATCCAAATCGCATGCCTCAAAGGCAGTACTGTTGAATGCAACCTGGCGCTGATTATGCGTAAGCGACTGCAAATCATTGGTTTTGTCCTGCGCGCCCAAAGCATCGAAGAAAAAGCAAAGCTATGGAAAGACGCCCATCACATGTGGGATGAACAATTAAAGGCAAAACAATTAGCTCCTGTTATCGATTCAGAATTTAAATTGGAACAAATTGAAGAAGCCCATCACTACATGCAATCGGGAGCTCATTTTGGCAAAATAGTTGTTCATATCGATTAAGAGATTGTACTAGTGTATCCTGGGTGCAGCGCAGCGGAACCCGTGGTTTCTGAGCTAAATCAATAAACCCGGGTTCTGCTGCGCTGCACCCAGGCTACAAAGAGCTACAATGATCGCTTACTGAAGTAGATCATCACTCCATCGGCATATTAGGATTATCATCTTCCACTTCACCAAGTATCTTTTCCAACATTTTTTCCGTCCTTGAGCGAACGCCAGTATAAAGCGATTTGTAATTTTCACTGTCTTGCATGTCTTTCAACACCATATCAAACGGAGTGCCATTATTTGTTTGCTTGATAATGTCAGAAAGAGCTTGCATTTTCATCAACTTACGATCTTTAAATAAAGAGAAGATTGAATTCACTTCCTTTTCCAGGAGCTTAAATTGATTTTCTATTTCGGGATATTGGTCTCTTGACAAGGAACTCTTGTCTGCTGCGTAGGGAGGTAAAGAAGTGATATTGCCTGATTTCATTACCTCTATTTCACGTTTTATCGCAGCTTGATTTTGTTTTTGATTGAATGAATGAAGATCATGATTAGTATAAAATGTGCGAACGTACCCATGCCCCATTTTTTCATTGAGAGTAGGCAAACCATGAGGCTTTACCAGTGAGTTTAAGCGTGCAACATCATCCTCATCTGACATTGACTCAGATTGAACACCTTCATCCGTAGCAATCCATTTATCAGGGGGGGGGTTATCTCATTGAGTTTAGAAGCAATTATTTCATTTTCTTGTTTGTATTTTTCCCCACGCTTCAGGTATTTATCATACTCATTATGAGCTAATTGTTTTAAGAGTGATGGAAAGTTATCAACGAGAATACTTAATGTCTTTGAACTACTCTCAGGACGTGACACCAATTCAAAATAAGATTTCTCTTGCATCTTGCCTTGCATTGCAGAGCGCTCTTGCTCAGATGAAAACGTACAATATAGTCCAAGTGCACCATCAGCAAACTTCCACTCAACCCCAGTTTCTTCGTACATTCTCTTTAGAATAATAGCTTTTTCTTTTTCATTTAGCTTGATTGCCATTTTAAGCTCTATAAAAGGTCGATCTTACTTTAAATATAGACAAAGATTTCCTAATTAGAACTATCCAATGCATAACCATGAAAACTCTTTTTAAACTATTGTTCTATAATTTAATCAACAGATTTAATATGTAGAGGCAGATATGGGCAAACCAAAACCAGTGGCTACAGTCCCTTTAACTGAAAGGACATTAAGAGTTGCAATGCTCAATGATAATTATTCGGTTAGGGATTGTTTTAGAGATCATTATCTAACTGATGTTTATAATTTTCTGCAACTATCATAAGCAGTGCTCAATAAAAGGGGCTTGGTAGATTTGGCTCGAACAGTTACGCCTGAAGAGCGTTTTCATATAGCACAACCAATAGTTGAAAGCATTGTTCAAATAATAAAACATTTTTTCGCCGAAAATGGAAAGTTTACGATAAATGTAACAGAAGAGGATGAGTATAAAAATTTCCAGGAGACCTATGATTAATTTTTTGGGCTCTACACCAATTAAGGGGGCACTTTAATCAAAGTAGTCTAGACTAAGTCATTGATTTAGCGAACACAAGGAGATTAAAGTGCCGAAGTACAATATTATCCTAAATTTACCTGGATTTTCCATAGTAAAAGTGAGCGTATATCAACCATTAATATTAGATGTAAGCTATAACC
>JBOFJV010000263.1:0-7628 GCA_051657005.1 Legionella sp.
GGGACCTCCTTCGGCCTGTTTTAAAATCGATAGGATTTGGCTGTCTGTAAATTTTGATCTTTTCATGAAGAATCTCCTTCGTTATAGGTTACGAGAAAATTCTACTTTTGACATCAGTTATTTTGCGGGGGGATTACCAGTCCAACAGTTATCTTAAAAAAATCATCTTTTTTAGTTATTAGGCAATATGAGAATAAATGTCAATAATTATTACGGTTTTTTCAAATTATGCTATAAAATCAAACTATAAATTCATTTTCCTCATGATATTGGAAGATAAAAAATGACCATAGCGATTTTAGCAACAGGTGATGAACTGATTCATGGAGATACATTAAATACTAATGGTCGTGATATCGCACATACCTTAAGTTCAGAGGGTTTATCCTTAGGACTTCATCTTTCCTGTAGCGATAAAGAGGCAGAGATCATTCGTTGTTTGCACTTTTTAGCAGAAAAACATGACATTATCATCCTGATTGGCTGACTGGGTCCTACAACCGATGATTTGACTCGCTTTGCCCTGGCGCAATATACTCGCGATTCTTTGGTACAGCACGCTGTCGCACTAAATCATATTGAAAACCGCTGAAAAACTGCAACCGTAGCAATAAATCAGGGAAAGTTACAACAATGCCTCTTTCCTGAGCACGCTCAATTGTTACCCAATCCTGTTGGCAGTGCATTAGGTTGTTATTATCAATGGAAAAACAAACACTTTTTTTACTACCAGGCCCGCCTCACGAATTCCTGCCTATGTTTCACCACCACGTACTGCCCGTACTGCAACAAACAGAACACAGTCAGAAGCAAATACTGAAATGGAGAATTTTTGGTCTCGCTGAAAGTGAAATTGCCCAAAAGTTGGAAGATGCTTTATCCAATATCGATTGTCATACAGGATATCGCCTGGAATCGCCGTCTATTGAATTTAAAGTACGTTGTTATCCGCAACTGGGCGCTCAAATCAAAAAAATTATTGCCCCCATTTTAGCGCCACACATTATTAGCCCAGTCAATAGAAAAGCATCTTGGCTCTTAATTGACTGCATCACAAACATCAAGGAACCCATCACCATTATTGATGAAGCAACTGGTGGTTTATTACAATTGCTGTTAACCAAACCCGAGTCACACCATTTATTAAATTTTAATGGATTAGATAAAAGTGATCTTTATTTTCATATCCGTGGCCTGGAAGATTATTGGCAACAGCATTCTGGCTCAGGAACAACACAATTAACCATAGATTACAGAAATACAACTCAAGAAGGTCGCGAAACACATCATATTCCTTATCGTAGCTCCTTAGTAGTGTCTTATGCTGCGGAATGGCTATGCTTCAGACTCTTTCATCTCATCAATCAGTTGCATCAGTGAATAGCATAACTGTTGTGTCCCCTCACCACTGATTGCTGAAATAGCGAATACTTTATCCTTCCAATTTAATGCTTGGACAATAGCCTGGGTTCGCTCTTCCAGGCTTGCCGCATCCGGAAGTACATCCATTTTATTCAATACCAACCATCTCGGTTTATTCAGCAGCTCAGGATTGTATTCTGCTAATTCATTGACAATTGTTTTGGCCGAAGCAACCGGGTCACTCCCATCTATGGGCGCTACATCGATCACATGCAACAAAACACAAGTCCGTGAAAGATGTTTTAAGAAACGATGTCCTAATCCTGCTCCTGTAGATGCGCCTTCAATTAACCCGGGAATATCAGCCATTACAAAGCTTTTGTGCGCAGAAACACTGACTACCCCCAAGCTAGGGTGCAGCGTAGTGAATGGATAATCAGCTACTTTTGCTTTTGAGCTCGATACAGCGCGAATCAAAGTCGATTTTCCTGCGTTAGGTAATCCCAATAGGCCTACATCGGCTAGAACGCGTAATTCCAAGCGCAGATGTCGCGACTCACCCGCACTACCTTGCGTTGTTTGTCTTGGCGAGCGATTCACACTACTCTTATAGCGTGTGTTGCCTAAACCATGGAAACCGCCTTGAGCAATCAAGACGGGCACATCATGCTTCTGAATATCACCAAGTAATTCACCCGTATCCACATCGTAAATCATGGTTCCAACCGGCACTTTAATCGTTAAATCATCGCCTTTTTTTCCAGTACAATTCCCACCCATACCCGACTGGCCATTGCGTGCTTTATAATGACGAGTGTAACGAAAATCAACCAGTGTATTTAAATCAGTGCTTGCTTCAAAGTAGATACTGCCTCCGTCACCACCATCACCGCCATCAGGACCACCGCGCGGTATGAATTTTTCGCGTCTGAAGCTTAAACAACCATTTCCACCGTTGCCGGCGTCTACTTTTATTACTGCTTCATCAACGAATTTCATAGCTACCTCAAAAATAAAAAAACCCTTTACGGGGCTAAAGAAAATAGTGCGTCAGAATGACACATAGCCATGGCGAAAACGACACTCTAATTCGTAGGTACATGAATTAGAGTTTGCTTCTCGCCCAGGCCATATCAATAACTAATTATTAATTTGCGGCTTCTTCTTTTTGTTCTGCAACAATAGTTACATACTTGCGGTTTTTGTCACCCTTAACAATAAATTGCACTAAACCTTCAACCAGTGCAAACAAAGTGTGATCACGACCACAACCTACTCCTGGTCCTGGGTGAAAACGTGTACCACGTTGTCTTACAATAATTTCACCAGCATTAACAAATTGGCCACCGAAACGCTTAACACCAAGATACTTGGGATTAGAGTCGCGGCCGTTACGGGTACTACCACCTGCTTTCTTATGAGCCATTGCTATCCTCTCTTACTTACTTATCGCAGTAATTTTAACTTGCGAATAATATTGTCTATGCCCCATGTGCTTCATGTGGTGCTTACGACGACGGAACTTGATAATTTTAACTTTCTTGTGACGGCCATGATCAAGCACTTCAGCTTTCACAGTTGCCTTGGCAACTAATGGATTCCCACAAACGATTTTATCACCATCAGCTAACATTAATACTTCTTCAAATTGTATTTCATTGCCAACATCTTCAGGCAGTAATTCAATTTTTAACACATCACCTTCCTTCACGGTGTATTGTTTACCGCCAGTTTTGATTACCGCATACATAATTTTCTCCAATTCGCCTGATTGGCTATCACAAATTCAATAAAGTCGCATATTCTATGAAATTATGACTATGACTTCAAGTTCATTTTAAAATATTGTATACTTCGCCACCCTTTCCGGATTTTTTAATGCATCATCCGGTGTTTAATCTGGTCGCGGATTAACAATTAATGCTTGCTAATTCTTCTTTAGCCTAACCGATAGGTGAGAGAAAGAGAAGCAATCAGAAAAAGGGATTTAATTAATTTTTGGAGTATACAATGTCAAATATTCTTTTAGAAGCTGAAACAAGAACGGATATGGGGAAAGGTGCGAGCCGCCGCCTACGTCGTCTTGAAAATAAAGTACCTGCTGTTATCTATGGTGGGGATAAAAAACCAATGTCCATTCATTTTCTACACAATAAAGTAGTCAAAGCTTTGGAAAAAGAAAGTATCTATTCCAGTGTTTTTGATATTAAGATTGATGGCAAAGTAGAACATGTTATTTTAAAAGCGTTGCAGCGCCATCCATATAAACCAGTTGTGATGCATATGGATTTACAGCGCGTTTATAAAACCGACATTCTGGTTAAATTAGTTCCGGTTCACTTCATTAACGAAGAAAAAGCTCCTGGTATTAAAGCAGGCGGTATTATTAACCACTCAATGACTCAAGTAGAAGTCCGTTGCCAAGCAAAAGACCTACCTGAATTTATTGCTGTGGACATGGCAAAAGTGGAATTGGACGATGTGGTTCATTTATCTCACTTAAAACTGCCTAAAGGCGTACAGTTGACTGTTGATGTTGCTGATGGAAGTCATGACTCACCAGTTGTAAGTATCCATATGCCTCGCGGTACAGTAGAGGAAGAAACAACAGAAGCAACAGAGGTTCCTGCATATGCAGTACCGACTGTTGGCTCGGATAAAACTGAAGAGTAATGCAACTTCCTTGCACAATGTAATAAAATATAGCCTGAGTGATTGGAATCCCAGTTGTTCTCCTCTCAGTCAGGCTACATCAATCCAGTGATGATCGCATCTAAGAGCTTATTAATTCATGGCTATAAAACTTATCATCGGTTTACGTAATCCAGGCTCAGCATATGAACATACACGACATAATGCTGGAGGATGGTTAGTTTCCGCACTGGCTCAACGACACAGTGCTTTTTTCAAACTCGAAAAAAAGATGCATGCGGAGTTTACCGACCTGGAATTAAACCCACATCAAAGTAAGTTGGTTTTACCCATAACGTTTATGAATCACAGTGGCCAGCCTACCAGACTTATAAGTCAATTTTACCGCATTCTCCCCGAAGAAATATTGGTTATCCATGATGAGCTGGATTTACCACCGGGACGCATTAAGCTAAAAACAGGCGGAGGCCATGGGGGCCATAATGGCTTAAGAGATATAATAGCGCAATTAGGTAACACAAATTTTCACCGATTACGCATCGGAATTGGTCATCCAGGACATAAAGATTTAGTTCATCAATTTGTGCTTAACAAGCCTTCAGCACCAGACAGACAATTAATTTATGATGCAATTGACAGAGGCATTGCTGTCATGCCACTGGTATTCTCAGGCGATTTAGCTCGAGCAATGAATCAATTGAACGTTTAGACTTTAACAATTTAGAGGTACTACATATGGGATTTAAATGCGGAATAGTGGGCTTGCCCAATGTTGGTAAATCAACTCTGTTCAATGCACTGACTAAAGCAGGTATTGAAGCAGCAAACTACCCTTTTTGCACCATTGAACCCAATGTAGGGATAGTAACCGTTCCCGATCCACGCCTTGATGCATTAAGTGAAATAGTAAAACCACAACAAGTACTCCCCGCAACCATGCAATTCGTGGATATCGCAGGCATCGTTAAAGGCGCGTCTAAAGGCGAAGGTTTAGGGAACCAGTTTTTAGCTAATATTCGTGAAACTGATGCAATTGCCCATGTGGTACGTTGTTTTGAAAATACGGATGTTGTTCACGTCGAAGGTCATGTTAACCCGCTTAGTGATATTGAAGTGATTAATACAGAACTGGCTTTAGCCGATATGGATACACTTGAAAAAGCGCTATTAAAGGCGGGAAAAAACAGCCGAAGTGGTAATAAAGAAGCGCTTTTTGAGGTAAAAACATTAGAAAAAATCAAATCCCATCTTGATGCCGGAAATCCTGTTCGCACCCTTGAGCTCACCTTCGAAGAAGAGCATATTGCACGCCGTCTTTTTTTGTTGACCTCCAAACCCGTACTTTATATTGCAAACGTCGACGATAATGGTTATGAAAACAACCACTTATTGGATAAAGTTCGCGCACTGGCCGAACAAGAAAACGCCAGTATTGTTGCTCTGTGTGCAGCAACTGAAGCAGAATTAGTTGAGCTTGATGATGCAGATCGCCAAGAGTTTATGATTGATCTGGGGCTAAGCGAGCCAGGCCTGCATCGAGTGATTCGTGCGGGTTATGAACTGCTTGGATTACAGACCTATTTTACTGCTGGAGTGAAAGAAGTAAGGGCTTGGACTATCCATAAAGGAGCTACAGCACCTCAAGCGGCAGGGGTTATTCATTCGGACTTTGAAAAAGGGTTCATCCGTGCTGAAGTAATAGCCTATGAGGCATTCATCTCTTGTCGTGGTGAACAAGGTGCTAAAGAAGCAGGAAAATTGCGTTTGGAAGGCAAAGAGTACATTGTTTGTGACGGAGATGTCATGCATTTCCGCTTTAATGTATAGCATAAAGCAAGTCTGTTTTCATTCATTGGCCTGAGGTCTAATATAGAAACAGGCCTTACTTTTGCTTGACAATTCATATGCCCAACCTTAGCATTTGTTAATTGAATCGTAGAGGACAAACAATGGCGATTGACAGTATACGTGCGCTGGTTAGTGACGATTTTAAAGCCGTGAATAATTTAATTATCGATAAAATTGAATCGCAAATTGGTTTAATTGATGATATGTCCCACCACATGATCGATAGTGGCGGCAAAAGATTACGTCCCTTGTTGGTTCTTTTAACAAGTAATGCTTGCGGTTATCAAGGACAAGCTCATATGTCTTTAGCTGCCATGGTCGAGTTTTTTCATACCGCAACACTATTACACGATGACGTGATTGATGAATCCACACTACGAAGAGGTCGCTTGACTGCAAACAATATATGGGGAAGTAAAGCAAGTATTTTAGTTGGTGACTATCTGTTCACTCAATCCATTAAATTAATGGTTGATTGTGAGAATCCAGCAGTACTTCAGCTCTTTGCCAATACAGGACTGGAAATTAGTTGTGGTGAAGTAAAGCAGTTAACAAATCGTCATAATCCGGCTCTTACTTTTAATGAATATTTTGAAGTAATTCGTGCTAAAACGTCTTTGTTATTTGCAGCCGCTGCATGCATAGGTCCTATGATTAGTGACGCTTCTAAAGAAATACAAGATAACCTCTATGCATATGGTCTTCATTTAGGTAATGCGTTTCAACTCATTGATGACGCCCTTGATTATTGCTCTGATGCAAAAACGATGGGTAAAAATATTGGTGATGACTTGGCCGATGGGAAAGCGACCTTGCCTTTAATTCATGCATTGCAATACGGTACTGAACTGCAAAAACAGCAAATCCACGAAAGCCTGAAACAAGGAAGCCTTGATTTTTTACCCGAAATTTTAACCGCCCTGGAAGAAACAAAAGCCATCGAATATACCAAGAAAATTGCAGCCGAAGAAATCGATAAAGCACTATCCCATTTAACCATCTTGCCTGATTCAAAATATAAAAACGCGCTTATTGACTTAGCGCTCTTTGCATTACAAAGAAGCTATTAATTCTACTATCACCCATTCGGAGTGTAGCTCAGCCTGGTAGAGCACTGCCTTCGGGAGGCAGGGGTCGCAGGTTCAATTCCTGTCACTCCGACCAGTTAAATCAAAGGATTATGAAATTTGCCCCGAATATTAGAAAACTGTATAGAGCGCATATAGAGTGCAAATTTAATGAGTCTTGGTGCATAAAAAATCTGAAAACCTAATCATTATTTACCTTTTTCAAATTATGCTTAGAAAATAAATAAAACTCCAGGCCTGCTGCCATTGGTTGTTTTTTCCTAAAAGACCAGGCTCAGATTAAGTTTTTTAGACTTGTTACACGCTCAAAAAAATAAATAGAGTTGATATGTTCTATAATTAAACACAAAGAATGAACTTTAGGATAAAAAATGAGTGGGACCAAATTAGAATCAAAAGGTAATAAATCAGAAGCCACCTCTAGTGCCAAACAATATATTGGTGATGCATTTATTGAACTGATCAAGTTTCTACGTAAACATCCAGAGGAGCTTGCTAACGGAAAATTTAAAGAAAAGCTGGCTCTTTCCCATTTAAGGGGGCAGCTCTAATCACCCACAGAGCACCTTAACACGCACTCTGTAATTTTCAAATTTTCTAAAACCATAAGCTCTTCGCTGAATTAGTTTCATTTTACGATGAAACCCTTCTGTGATTCAATTTGATTTACTAAACCGC
>JBOFJV010000264.1:0-2535 GCA_051657005.1 Legionella sp.
CTAATATTAATGGTTGATATCAGCTCACTTTTACTATGGGAAATCCAGGTAAATTTAGGATAAGATTGTACTTCGGCACTTTAATCTCCTTTTGTTCGCTAAATCAAGGACTTAGTCTAGACTAATTTGATTAAAGTGCTCCCTTAATTGGTGTAGAGCCAGAAATGTCTGGAAATCGGCTGGTGATTCGTGAGCCTGTCGAAGTCGTTAATGGCGCTCACATGAGTTAACATCTTATCGGCATGCCCAGAATCTTGAAATGGTGAAGCTATAAATCGAGACACATCCTAAAACTAAAATTAATGCAACCAGATAATTTAATCTGGTGTAACGTAAGAGCAAAAAATAAAGGATTTCATTGATGATTCCCGCAGAAGCAGCAACAAGAAAAAAATGAGGTAAACGCAAAATCTTTTCATCCTGCATTTGCGAAAAAGTTAAATGCTTATGTCCTAAGAAGCTGATATTAAAGGCGATTAAAAAACCAACTACGTTGGCAATAAGCGCCGGAATATGCAAGCAAGCAACCAGACAAAATACAGTAAACAGGTGTACACAAGCAGCAGATACTCCTACAGTTGCAAAAAAAACAAGTCGATGTCTTAACTTAAGTTGGGTTATCATTAAAACTTGATTCCTCGTCAATAATGTAGTGAGGCCTATGCTTGACTTCATCAAAAACACGACCTATGTATTCACCGACTACACCCAATGCAAAGAGTTGCAAACCACCAAAAAAGAAAATTGTCGTAACTATGGTTGCCCACCCGGGAGTTTCTATCCCAAAAATCAACGTGCTGAAGATAATCCAAAGACCATAAAGTATGGCTAAAGTTGCAACCCCAATTCCGCCTATCGCAATCATTCGCAATGGAAATGCCGTAAATGATGTAATTCCGGTAATCGCTAAATCCAATAGAGAATAGAAATTCCATTGGGAAGTACCGGTTTTCCGTGGTTGTACTTCATAAGGAATCGCAATTTGTTTGAACCCGACCCAGCTGTATAAACCTTTCATAAAACGATTGCGCTCGGGCAATTTTTGCAGTGCTTTGAATATTTTTCTATCGAGAAGTCGAAAATCGCCTGCGTTAGCGGGGATATTAATCCGGTTAATGCGCGAGGTAAATTGGTAAAATGCTTTGGCGCAGGTTCGTTTTAACCAGGATTCATCGGCACGGTTTTGGCGAACCGCATAGACCATGTCATAGCCTTCTTCCCAGCGTGCGATAAATTGGCTTAAGAGCGACAGCGGGTGTTGGAAATCGGCATCGAGTAGAATCACAGCATCACCTTGAGCATGGTCTAAACCGGCACTAATCGCATTTTCTTTACCGAAATTACGACTAAAACGAATGCAGCGAAGGACGAATTGTGATCTTAATTGTTTAACAATTGCCGGTGTATTGTCTTGGCTGCCGTCATCAACGATAAGTATTTCGTAAGTATAGTTGAGGTTTTTGATTGTATCATTCAATGCAGTAATGAACTCTGCAATTCCTGCTTCTTCGTTATAAACAGGGACTATATATGAAATACGTTTTTTATGCTGTGTTGGTTTGGACATGGTTTTGTTTTATTGGTGTGCTGCTATGGGGACGAGCTTTTATATTAACCTGAATCGAAAATTCACGTAAGTAGGTTTAATTTTTTTATTTATTAAGGAATCCTTAAGCTCAAGATGTTACTATGCGCATTTCTCATACAAATATGCTGTTTCCGGAAATTGCATGAAGTACATTGATTTCGATGAATTATTTAAATGCAGCACAAATGGCTCCGTATTCCTGGATGAAAAAGTTGCGAAGTTCTTGTTTCGCCAAAGTCCTGACGTAAAATTTTTACCGTCAGTTTTTGCTCAGTTCGTTTCTCAAAAGTCCTTCAGGTTTAGCCTGTCGAGTTCCTCTAAATTTTCTTTTAGCCACAATTTGGTGCGTTCAGGTTCTGATCAGTGGCATTTCATTGAAAATAAAAAGAAAGGTGATGGTGGTTTTGGTGCGGTTAATGGATCAAAATTTAAAATAATTGTGACTTACAATGAAGAAAAAAAGCGTTATTCAGCACAATTGGTTTCCGTGAATGATGTCGTTAAAATACAAAAAACGGATGGAGAACCTTATTCTGAAGTACTGCAAAGAGCAAAAAAGGAAGCCACCAATCAAAGAAAACATGGTGTGGATGTTGTTGCTGTTGTTGGTACTGGATATAAGGTAATTACCGTACTCGAAGACTGTGGTATCAGTATGGATAACTTATTGCCTTTTACTCCCAGCAAAGACTATTCATTTCAATTTCGATTGGAAGTTGCTGCTCGTGTTGCCAGTGAAATGCTGTTATTACAGCAAAAAGGTGTTGTACATCGTGATCTGAAGCCAGCCAATATTTGTTATAAAAAACGTAACTACTCACCCCTATACGCCACTGCGTGACGTACAGTGGTGAAAGAAACTGTACTCTAACGTTGATTGTTCAATGCCATAGTTACAGCAACCAAAGGATTTATTCCCTTATTTTGCATAGTTTGTACATAACTGG
>JBOFJV010000265.1:0-3634 GCA_051657005.1 Legionella sp.
AGTCGCCAGAATGTGGCGGTTTAGTAAATCAAATGGAATCACAGAAGGGTTTCATCGTAAAATGAAACTCATTCAGCGAAGAGCTTATGGTTTTAGAAA
Source organism: Legionella sp. (assembly GCA_051657005.1). GTDB lineage: Bacteria > Pseudomonadota > Gammaproteobacteria > Legionellales > Legionellaceae > Legionella. The sequence continues at coordinate 100 of JBOFJV010000265.1, forward strand.
ATTTGAAAATTACAGAGTGCGTGTTAAGGTGCTCTCTTGGTGATTAGAGCTGCCCCCTTAAATGGGAAAGAGCCCATTAATCCTTCAGTACGCCAGGACGAAATTGCTTATTACAAACAGCAACTGACGGACAGTGAGCATTTTATTCAGAGCAGCGCTTTGAAATTGCAGGCCTTGCGAGTAGTGATTAATAAAGTGTGATGAAATGTTCAACCACGACCGTTCTTCCCATGTTACGATGAGCTTATCGGCTTTGTAGCCTGGGTGCAGCGCAGCGTAACCCGGGTTTATTGATTTGACTCAGAACCCATGGTTCCGCTGCGCTGCACCCAGGCTACGTGAAGTTTTAACCCGGGGAAGCTGTTAACCCCTTATATGCAAGATCCAGCTCAGAGAGTTTGTCGCGTGTTTTTGTCGTAAAAAAGCCAAAATGTTCGTAGATAAATTTAGGAATGGCATCCCGATGTTTATCAATAAAGGCGTTATTCTCAGGACTGGTTAATTGTGCATGTATTTTTTCTGTTATTGCCGTACTGTGTTTGATTCGTTCCTCCAGGGGGAGCGCAAGAAACTCCTGAGTTGTTTGATACAAGGAGAGCACTAAATTATAGGTCTTATTGGCCTTATCCATACGGTAGTTGTCTTGTACTTTTTCATTCAGCATGCTCATAGCCTTAATTTGCAGTGATCTTAGGGTTGTGCTGATGGTTTTATATTTCGCTAACTTGGGATCAACGGGTTGTTCTGTTTTGATGGTGGCGATTTGCTTGCTTATTTGATTGCTTAACTCATTTAAGGCGGTCTCCATCGCTATGGCTTTATCCGCAAATGTTTCTTTAGACGTGGATGCATCTCGCTTGGATTGATTGGTCTTTGGCGATGGGATTGAGGTTGAACATTGATTGGTTTTTGTGTCAGTACCTACTTTTTGAGGGACATCAAGGGAATACATTTTTGTAAAAAATCGAGCAACGGAAAGCATGTCCCTAACTGCGGTTTTCACGGCTTCTTCTGCAGATTCAGAGTGTTGTGTTTTGTAATTAGTAACTTTTTCTCCGAGATTGGCTAACATATGGTCGATGGCTTTCATTGCTTTTTCTACATCATCTGGAAAGACACCTTCTTTCGCAAGGCGCATTGTATTTTTATTGGCTTTGGCAATGGCTAAAAAATTTTGTCTATTTTTTTCAAGATCCTTTTTAATTAAGGTGCACAAGGCTTCAAGCTCGGTAAAAATCAGATTAAAATGGTGAGGATCATTGACATAAATTGAACCTAATTGGTCGATGCTGCCTATCAAATGAGCACAAAAGCTTTGGAGTGAGATGACGCCATGAACCAAATGGGCAAAATCCGCCATGTACACAACGCGTTGAATGACATCACTGTCGTTGGTGATCGGGATGAATTCTGGATCTTCTACAGTCCCACCCAGTTGGGTATTAATGAAATTCGGTGAATGTTTAAATACCGAACGTATTAAGTCCAAGGCCTTCTTGAGCTTCACTTCATCGTCTTTTATTGCTTTTTTTTGTTTTTGTTGCTCTAAAACAGTCTGTGCCCATTTAGAAAAATTATATAATTCATTGGGTTGAAACGTGTTTTTGTCTTCGATAACTGCAGTGGAGTTGAGCGATTGCTTGTAGTATCTGGCCAAACCTGCTATCCAACTTTGAAATGCACAATCAGGCAAATCGATTTCTTTATCGCGTGACCATACAATTTTCCCACCGCTTTCCGAACGAATGTATTCTCCGCGCAATATTCCATCTTTTAAATGATTGTAGGTGACTAAATCACCCAAACCAGCAGTATCCGTAGGAATGACCACCTTGACAAAAATACGTAACAACTTATCACTGTTTACGATACTGGCCTCTCTTAACTCATCAACCAGACTTCTTAATGGCATCGATTTTTGATGTCGTTCCAATTTTTGTTTGGCATCTAATAAGCTAGAGTAAATGGGGCCTACGCGACTGAAATGTTGCGTTTTTTTGCTGCCCTTCATGGAGGCATAATCATCAATGAAGCGAGTCAATGCATCAAGATAGGCAATGTCATTATCATAACCTTCAAAACTCAAGCACTTACTTTCCAGCATATTTAATAAATAGGATAAGACACCTGCAGTAATGTCTTTTTCTTTTTTGGGATTTTCGGTTACTCGGGCTATATAGTATTCTTTTAAGCCTCTAATGGCATCGAGTATGTCTTCTCGATAGCCGGACAATACTGCTTCAATATGAGGTGGATGAGTTCCAATGTCGTTGATTTCATCGATGTTATAGTGCAGGGAGTCGACGGTTTTATTGTCTGCGCCAAATTTGAAAATGGGTGGAAAGCCGTCAAGAAAAGTGCCATCAGGTGATTCAACCTTTTTCAGACGTTTCTCGTAAATTTTATTTATTTCTTTAATTATTTCTTCATGTTCTTTTTGTATGTAATCTTCCCATTTTTTATGAATTGCCACGACTCCTGCGGCAGCTGCAATAACGGCTAAAGCCCCTCCTGCTGCAGCTACTCCGGCAAGAGTTGTGGGTGATGAGAGACTTAACGCAGTTAAGCTTTGGCCAAATAAGCTACTGATACTAATCGCCATGTTTCCCTTCCTGTACCTTTATTACCTGAGATTTAATGATACCTGTGTTTGTAGCGCAATGCAATTCAATTTAGCCTGGGTTAATTTCGGGGCGTATTATGACAAAACATTGATGGCATGGCGGGGAGCTATTAAAAGAACACCATCTGATCTTGAGGTATCACAATAATTTCAATTGAAAGAGACAGAGATTGTAGCCTGGGTGCAGCAGAGCGGAACCCGTGGTTGCTGAGTCAAAGCCATAAACCCGGGTTCCGCTCTGCTGCACTCAGGCTACAGTTTAGTGTTTCTTCGCAAACTCCATGCGTAAATGGCTATTGATTGTTTCAATTGCATTACGGCATGAGTGGGTGTCCGCAAGATCATTTAACAAGACGAAATCATGTATTGTTCCATGATGACGTATTCCTGTTACCGGAACACCTGCTGCATTGAGTTTGTGTTCGTAGGCTTCGCCTTCATCACGTAATACATCGCATTCACCATTGATGACCAGTGCTGGTGGTAAGCCTTTGAGTTGCTCTGTTGTTGCGCGTAAAGGTGATGCAGTGATTTCTTTTCTCTTTTCTTTATTAGGTAAATAATTATCCCAGAACCATTGCATCGCTTTCTTAGTGAGCCAAGGGCCATCAGCAAACTCTTTATAGGAAGCGGTTTCAAAATTAGAATCAGTTACTGGATAAATCAGAACTTGATAATTAATTTTAAGACAGGTAAACCACTAGTTTGACTAGTGAGACTCTCAAGGCTTAGCCTTCAGATTTAGTGACGATGATATCAAAATACAGCTGTGTACTTGACGGTTTCACAGGAGAGTAATTATGACAACATCATCGTATGAGAGTTTAAGTCACTCGAAATATGACTGTAAATACCATGTAGTGTTTGTACCTAAATATCGTAAAAAAGTGTTATATGGCCAAATCAGAAGGT
>JBOFJV010000266.1:0-2323 GCA_051657005.1 Legionella sp.
AGACGGCTATTTTCCGCCTCAAGCTCTTTTAAGCGCGACATCATCGAGGCATCCATTCCTCCAAATTTGGCTCGCCATTTATAAAATGTTGCTGCACTAATGACATGTTCGCGGCAAAGTTCTGAAACAGGGGTACCTCATTCGGCCTGTTTTAAAATCGATAGGATTTGGCTGTCTGTAAATTTTGACCTTTTCATGAAGAATCTCCTTCGTTATAGGTTACGAGAAAATTCTACTTTTGACATCAGTTATTTTGCGGGGGGATTACCCTTATGGTTTTAGAAAATTTGAAAATTACAGAGTGCGTGTTAAGGTGCTCTGTGGGTGATTAGAGCTGCCCCCTTAAATGGGAAAGAGCCAAGATTTTTTGTTTCATCCCCATATGCAGCCAGGTTTTCCACATTTTGATACAACTGATTGAGCGCAGTAGCATAAGCTGGATTACTTTTTTCTAACGTGGCCACAACTTCTTTTGCATGATGATGCAGTGTTTCTAAATCATCCTCTTGGGGTATGTCTGCATTATAGTTCTGTGGGATTCTTTTATCGAGATCGCCAATTTCTGCAATCGCCTTATGAAGAATTGCTGGTAAATAAACCCCATAATAGCGTGTTACATTTTTACGTACAAAGACTAATAGCTCATCACTGTTACCTGTTTCATCATAAGCAGAAAGGTATGCTTTTAAATCATCAATGCATTGCTTACGCGCTTCTTTATCTGCATGACTTATATGATTTTTGCCATTTTTCCCAATAAGCATCAATTTTGGGCACTAGGACTTGAGTGACTAAATGATAGCGTTGCGCGATGCGTTCGCCTAATTGACTATGAATGGTTTTCGAGCGCAGCAATTGCTCTTGAGCTTCTTTTCTCAGTGTTTTGATGGCATCTATTTTGGCAGCAAAAGTCTTTTCAGTGTTAAGCTCGGTATCAGAAGGCAGTTGATTGAGTTGTGCTTCAAGAGACGTCAGCTTGTCTGTATAGTGTTCTTGCGTTTTTTGATCTTCTTGAACTCGATGACCATCAAAAATTTTCGCCTAATTCTTTAATTTGGTTAGAATGGTAATTAAATTATCCATAAATGCCAGACCTTCATTAGCCACTTTTTGCTGTAATGCATTATGGGATGATTGAATTTCCTCTACGCTGTGATTGGTTTCTTCATCGTTAATGTCTGCGGTATTCTTTTTTAATTGCGTAATCACTTCTGTTGGTTGGGTTACTGAGGTTGTCAGTTGGCTAAAGCGTGTGATGAGATTTTTGAGTTCTTGTGCATCACCACCTTTGTCCATGAGTTGCGTGCGCGCAGTATTGATGTGAGTTAACGATTCATTACTCGTAGACAATTGTCCTTGTAGTGAGCTTAAATTAATTTTAAGTTTTATGATTTGTGCTATACTTCTCTGAGTTGATTCAAGAAATTGATTAATGATTTTTACATTGTCGCCATATACCTAGGCTTTAGTTGATTGAGCAACAGCTGTTTCAATGCGTTTGACGGTCTCTATGAGCGTGTTCAGAACCCGCTTAATCTCACTAATTTCTTGATAAAGAGTGGTATCATTTAACGAGCGTTCGGTACTTTCTTCCAGAGATTTAATGTGTGTTTTTAATGATTCAATATCCTCAATAATATGGATTATACCATTGAGGATGAATTGATCCTGTTGCGTTTGCTCTTTTTTCTTTGCTAAAAGTTCTTGGGCTTGAGTATTTTCTTCAAAACGATGATTTAAGATTTCTCGTGCCTCTTCTTGTTCTTGATGTTTTAAGTCAATTTCATCAAGCTCAGTAGCTAAAGATTGAACTTCTTTAAAATGAATGGTCAAATTTTCAGTGAGTACGGGCAGCGTTTCAGATAAAGGAAAAAGAGGCTGTAACGTCAGTTCCCTTTCTATGCGTTCTGCTAGTTTTTGTCTAAAGCAGGTAATTTCTTGAGTTAATCCGCTATGAAATTTTAAATAATTCTGGGAGGATGGTTTGAATTTAAAAAAATCATCTTGCTGTTTGCGATAATCGTTCCAGGTATCAATTTGTGCGTGAAGACCTAGAATAGCTAACAAGAAATCAAACCCATTTTTCCCTTGACTCATTCTTTGGATGGATGGAAGTTTATCGGTAACTACTCACCACTATACGCCACTGCGTGTCGTACATGGGTGAACGAACTATATTTAGAAAAAAATCAAAAAAATCAAAAAATACTTGACAGGTTTTTTTGTGTTAAATTTCAAAATTCACTGAACTGCCCAAAATCTGCATTAGAAGCACCCTTGCAGATCCACCAAGATCATAAAAGCATCGAAGGGGAAAGAAACG
>JBOFJV010000267.1:0-11237 GCA_051657005.1 Legionella sp.
GTGCAGCGCAGCTGAACCAGGATTTATTGATTTGACTCAGAACCACTGGTTCCGCTGCGCTGCACCCAGGCTACAATTATATAGAAATTATTATGTGGATTTTATATTCTTCTTAATGGACAACATGCCATGTGCCATCAGGCTGACGGCATGCGCTTCCACGAATTATTTCAGTTCTGCCATCGATAATCGCTTTAGTAGTATATTCACGACAAGGCAACCGTTCACGATAATAAGTTCGCGTGGGTTGTACCGTATAACGATATCCCGTATCTGGATTTGACCAACTCACTGGCCTCCCTGTAGGTGCTGTTTCTAATGCACGTTGCATCTCCATTCTATCTACTTTATCCATGTATTTACCAATTTTACCTCCCAGGTATGCTCCAACAAGTGCACCCCCTGCAGCTGCAGCCATTTTCGCTGCTGGACCACCACCAAACTGGCTTCCAATCAATCCACCGATAACCCCACCTGAGATAGTCCCTACATTTTCATTAGTGACATTTGCACAGCCAACTAACAACAAAGACAACGATGCAACAACTAATTTTTTCATAACATATCACCAAATTTAAAGGTTATAAAAACGGTTTTCATTCTAACATCACGTTCAGTTATTATCCATAGGCTCTTAATCATGACGTACACGTTCAGATATCTGACATAATAATTCATAACCTGTGGTATTTGCGGCTCGTGCAATCCGCTCTACTAAAACATGGGCGCCCCAGAGCTCGACGGGCGCGCCTGGTGTTACATCAGGATGATCGGTTAAATCAACAGCCAGCATATCCATGGATACACGGCCTACGATAGGTACTTCCTTGCCTTGAACCCAAACAGGAGTATGGTCAGCGATATGGCTGGGATAACCATCCCCATAACCAGCAGCAACAATTCCAATAATTGAAGGTTTTTCACTTTTCCAAGTACCACTATATCCTACCTGAGCTAAGGGAGGATTATAATGAACAGCACTAATTGCTGACACAAAACGCATCACCGGATGCAAGCCTAAATCCATTGCTGTTTGATTCGCAAAAGGAGAAACACCATAAAGCATAATCCCGGGCCGCACCACATCAGCATGAGTTTGTGGAAAAGAAATAATTGCTGCTGAATTCGCAATACTGCGCTGACGAAATCCCTTAACAGAAATACTCTCAAATAAAGAAATTTGTTGAAAATTCTCTTCTCGCTCGGGCTCATCGACACATGCCATATGGGTCATCAAACCGATATATTTATCAACCCAGGGACAAGTAAGCAATGCATCCATAACGTTTTGCAGCTCATGAGGTTTAAAACCCAACCGATGCATACCAGTATTCACTTTCACCCAAATTTTAATAGGTGTATTTAATGGCGTATTTAAAAGCCATTGCACTTGATGCTGTTGATGAATAACACAACCAAATTGATGCTGGGCGGCAGTTTTAAATTCATCAGGGCTAAACACGCCTTGAAAGAGAATGCAATGAGTACGAATCCCTATTTTATGCAACACTAAAGCTTCTTCAATGCACGCGACCCCAAAAGCATCCACATGCCCTTCCAATATTGGTGCTACAATATGCACGCCACAACCATAAGCATTCGCTTTGATCATAGCGATGACTTTCTTGCCTGGTGCAAAACGTCTTATTTGCGCTAAATTATGGAGTAAAGCTTTCGGCTCTATCACCAATTTGGTAGGTCTTGACACCTCAATCTACCCCTTGATAACCATTAAATGCTAAATCTTCAAAACGAGTGTATTTACCAATAAAGGCCACACGCACCTTGCCAATAGGACCATTTCTCTGCTTGGCAACAATTATTTCTGCAGTACCTTTGTCAGGACTGTCCTCATGATACACTTCGTCCCTGTAAATAAAACAAATTAAATCGGCATCCTGCTCAATCGCACCTGATTCACGTAAATCAGACATGACTGGACGTTTGTCTGCGCGCTGCTCCAAACTTCGATTCAACTGAGATAAGGCGATCACAGGAGCCTGCAACTCCTTAGCCAAGGACTTAAGGCTGCGTGAAATTTCCGATATTTCCGCGGTCCTATTTTCGGCATTAAATCCAGGCACTTTCATTAACTGTAAATAATCCACTACGATAAGTCCGACACCGCCATGCTCTTTGGCCAAACGTCTGGAACGTGCGCGCATTTCACTAGGACTTAAGGCTGGAGTATCATCGATAAATAAAGGCGCTTCTGAAAGCATATGTACCGCAGAAGTCACACGAGGCCAATCATCATCATCGAGCTTACCGGTTCGAATTTTGTGCTGTTCAATACGCCCAAGAGAGGACATCATCCTCATTGCCAAAGAATCTGAGGGCATTTCCATTGAAAAAACCAATACCGGTTTTCCAGACTTAATTGCCGCATGCTCTGCCATATTCATTACTAACGTGGTTTTACCCATCGACGGACGACCTGCGACAATAATTAAATCAGAAGGCTGGAGTCCTGAAGTCATTTCATCCAAATCAGACAAACCGGTAGCAAGTCCAGTAATTGCATCGCCGTTATGATAAAGGGCATCAATTTTTTCTACTGCACGAACCAAAATCGACTTAATGTTTTCAGGTCCACCATCACCTCCCGTTTGCTCACCTATTGCAAAAACTTTAGTTTCGGCTAAATCCAGCAACTCATGGACTTCCCGACCACTGGGATTATATGCTGAGTCAGCAATTTCAGTTGCTACAGCAATGAGCTGACGTTGTACTGATTTTTCACGAACAATATCCGCATAGGCAGAGACGTTAGCAACACTGGGTGTATTATTAGCCAGTTCAAACAAATATGCTTCGCCACCTGCATCATCCAATTCATTATGGGACTTTAAAGTATCAAGCAAGGTCACTACGTCAAAAGGCTGATCTTTCTTAGACAACGCAGCAATTGAACGAAATAATATTTTATGTTCGGTACGATAAAAATCAGCCTCACATAATTTGGTACTGATCTTATCCCAAACCTGATTATCCAACATCAATCCACCAATAATGGACTGCTCTGCTTCCACTGAATGCGGGGGACGTTTTAAAGGATCAACTGTCTTTTTGGTATTTTGCAGCTCATACATAGTATTAACAATAGCAATTGGAACGGAGTCTATTGTAATGTTCTTTTAAAAGGATGTCATTAATATGACAATTGGGACAGGATTAACAGGTACCATTTATAAAACGATCATCCCAAACTTAAAGCAGTTCGGGATGAATTATACAGATGATTATTCTTTATGCCAAATTTGTGTACGACCTAATAAAGAAACTCCGAGATATCCTCTCACTAAGAGTTTATTTCCTTGGACAGTTATCTTGGCGCTGTACACTTTACCTGACTTAGGATCTAAAATAGAGCCACCACTCCATTCATTTTCGCCCTGATTTTTTAATCCCCACATAAAACGCAAACCTCTGACTTTATTCCCTTTACATTCACCAGGGCACTTATCACAGATTCCGGTATCGCCAGGCTGTGGATACACTTTATCAATTACTGCACTTAAAGTGCCACCCGATTGGCTAATGTTAACAATAGCTCTTTTTTCACCAGTCTTATCATCAACCGTAACCCAGTTACCAACGGGTGCTTGAGATGCAGCTATGGCAGCAGGCAAATAAAAAGTAGCTACAAAAAAACCACAAGCTAACTTCCATAAGTTCATAATTTTCTCCATGTTTACAATCATTTAATAGCTTATGCCATGATTGAGAACTATGCCAGTTTTATTTAGTGACTCATAAGGGCATAAAAAACTGTTCTACATCTTCTTCACTTAAGGTCAGCGTCTTTGCAGGATCGGCTGATAATACGCCTTCTACCAATTGTCGTTTCCTCTCTTGCATCCCCAAGATTGCTTCCTCTACTGTACCAGTAGTTATTAATTTATAAACAAATACAGGATTTTCCTGACCTATTCGATGAGTTCTATCCGTTGCCTGATCTTCTACTGCAGGATTCCACCAGGGATCATAATGAATTACTGTGTCTGCCCGAGTTAAATTAAGTCCGGTTCCACCAGCTTTCAAACTAATCAGAAACACAGGAATTTTACCTTCTTGAAATTTCTCTACCATTGCTTGTCGATGTTGCGTTTGTCCTGTTAACTTTAAATAATCATACTGCCGTGCACGCAGTTCCTCTTCGATTAATTGCAACATGGAAGTAAATTGGGAGAATACCAAAACACGTCGACCCTCACCCACTAAATTATCCAATAAATTCATTAATGCTTCGAGCTTTGCCGAAGTGCCATGTGCAATATTCGCTTCCGGTAAAGACAGCAATCGAGGATCACAACATACTTGCCGTAATTTAAGTAACGCATCCAGTAAAAGAATATGACTTTTGCCCAATCCTTGTTTGGCTATGGCATCACGAACTTTTTTCTCCATACTCATACGAATTGCTTCGTAAAGGTCACGTTGCGGGCCAATGATTTCTATAGTACGAGTCATTTCGGTTTTTGGCGGCAATTCTTTTGCTACTTGATTTTTTGTCCTTCGTAACACAAAAGGTTGAACCAGCTTTGTCAGTACCTCTCTCCTATCCAGATCGGCATACTTTTCGATAGGCGTGCGAAACCAAAGTCTAAATTGTTTGGCATCACCTAATAAACCCGGCATTAAAAAATGAAATAAAGACCATAACTCACCCAGATGATTTTCTAAAGGCGTACCCGTGAGACATAATCGGTGTGTAGCTTGCAGTTGCTGAATGATTTGCGTCGTCTTTGTACGCGCATTTTTAATAAATTGCGCTTCATCCAAAATGAGGTAGTAAAAGGGATAACTTACAAAGTTTTCTTTATCGCGATGCATTAATCCATACGTAGAAACAATCAAATCGTACTCATCAAAATTATCCTGATGGCGCTCAGAACCATGATAAACCAAAACCTTCAACTCAGGAGTAAAACGTTTCGCTTCCGCTTGCCAATTTCCCACCAGACTGGTAGGAGCAATAATTAAAGTTGCTGTTTTCATTCGTCCCTGTTCTTTTTCACACTGCAAATGAGCTAAGGTTTGTATTGTTTTTCCCAATCCCATATCGTCCGCTAAAATACCATTAAAGTAACTAGTTCGTAAAAATTGCAGCCAATTTAAACCATAACGTTGATAATCTCTTAATTGCGCATTTAATCCATTTGGTGGTTGTATATCAGGAATGTGGCTTAGTTGCGTGAGCTGTTTTATCTGCTCTCTTAAGGCTTCAGCTCCTTGCCAACGTGTTCTTGTTGCAGCGATCGCTAACTCCGCTTCTCGCATCAATATCAATTGGTACTTATTGATTTTTAAATATTGATTTTCATCAATATGGCGTAAGCCAAACTGCAACAATAAACGCACCAATGGTTTAATTCGCCCCATTTCGAGTTGCAGTGCGCGCCCATCGTTTAAAGGTAACTTAACTAACTGTGCATCAGAAAGACTATCCAACTCATCACCACTGTAACGCTGAATGAGATCCGCTACTAAAGGTACAATGCTGACTGGCTTACCTTCTACCAAAATTCCCAATTGGTATGAAAATAAATCGGTGGTACTTTCTTGCAGCTCAGAATACCACTCCACCGCATCAGCATGAACAATTTCTTGATACAATGAACTAATCGAATCGACCCGCCAACCAAGATTTTTTAACTCCGGAATTGATTGACTGTTCAAAAACTCCAGATCGGCCAGAATATTAATGTTTTGAATGATAAAATCAGCCTGTTTGACGCGTTCCCATTGGTCATTTTCCCAAGCTCTCGGCGCTCTTAATTCCAAGATTTCTTGAATTTCGTTCCATTTTAATTGCTCAAAACGCTTATCACGTTGGTATTGAATTAATAAACCATCCTGGTGACACACTACCGTATCACACGCTTCAGAACCTGCAATCATGAAACCCGCATAATCAAAAACAATCCGCACGGTAAACAGTGCATGCAATTCTTCCTCAGTATCATAGAGCCAAGACGATTCTTCATCAAATTCGCTAATAGCATCAAGGATTAACACTGGAACTGGCACGACGTTTCGTATTTCACGCTGTTCAAAAACTTGGGGAACAGGGAACTCATGGCATGTTTTAGCCATTTTCTGAGCCAGTAATCCTGCTTGCTCCAACGGAATAGCTGGTGCTTCCAATAAATGGCCTAACTGTTTTATTGGATATGACGTGATTAAACGCCCCATAGTTACATCAACACGATTGAAATACCAACTTTCATCCAACAACAAAGGCTTAAGTGGGGTCCCTTCGTGTATTAACAGCAAATTTTGACTGCCATTATGCGTTAAAACCCATTGGCACGTCCCTTGAATTGCCTCTCCCAAATGAACCGCCTCATTTTGGTTTTCTACGAAAAAAGCTCTTCCAGTGGCAAGAATGCGCTCTAACAATTCACTATTACGAATTCTCAAAGAATCAAACCAACCCGAAACACCACATTTAAATAACAAAAGTGCTACAAGATCATTATCATCGCCAATAAAATGCTGTTTTTTGGAGTTAGAAAGGCTATTAAACGTGATCATTTTTCCATAACCACCACGTTTTAATAACTTGGCAAGAGCCAGTTTAATCACAACTCGATGTTCATACCCATCAAGTCTTAGCTCGACAAGGTACACTAAATGATGCGAGGTTTCAGGTTCTTTTACTACAGAAGCTTCTTGAGCACGCAAATTTTTTAACCAACTATCTAACCTTTTATCTAATTTATCTGCAGGCAAAGAAGCAATATTGCCCTTTTCTCTATCACGAAACGCAAATAAACATGCAGCCGCATGTTTGCAATTAAATTGATAAGCACAGCTACAATGAGCCATTTTCTTCGGCCAAGTTTTCAAATCCATATGCACATCATAAATATGACTCGAACTGCCTTTAACTCGACCTTTTAATAGACCATCACTGAGACGAATATTAAGCACATTCCCTTTTTCAAAATATTCTTGCCCGCGCAAGAGTATTTTGGCTTCAAAGACTTCTGGCATTTTTGAGAGTGCTTCGCTTAACATAGAAATACTTTTTATTGAACAAAGGATCTATTTTAGTCAATTTTTAAATTAATTAACAATTTTATCTTTTAATTAATAATAATTTGTATTATGGTCTGTTGCCATTTCGCTCGCTTGGTTCTTTTATAGAGAAATATATCATGCACAATAAGCTTACTGTTCTTATGGCCCAAATCAATCCTACTGTAGGTGCATTAGCGTCTAATCGGGATAAAATAATTGAGATTATAAAAAGCAAACAAGCAGAACATGATGTCATCCTCTTTCCCGAACTTGCATTAACCGGTTATCCTCCAGAAGACCTGCTTTTTCGTAAAGAATTTCAACAGGAAGTTCATGATAATTTAAAGCAAATTCAAGATGTAACAGAAAATTGTTATGTTCTTGTAGGTCATCCAACACGGGACAAGCAACGTTTATACAATAGTGTGAGTGTCTTTTATCAAGGACAAAAAGTTACTGAATACCACAAACAAAACTTGCCCAATTATGAAATATTTGATGAAGCGCGCTACTTTACTCACGGCAAGAAAAATCCGTGTATTTTAGAAATAAATGACGCCAAAGTGGGCGTTATTATTTGTGAAGACCTATGGCAATCAGGTCCAGCAGAAGATCTAATTGAACATGACATTTCAGTTCTTCTTATTTTAAATGCCTCACCATTTGACTCTGGTAAATATCAAAAAAGAGAAACGTTATTAAAATCTTATGCAAAACGCGGTATTGCCATTGTTTATGTCAATCAGGTTGGTGGCCAAGACGAACTGTTATTTGATGGCCAATCTCTATCGGTGGATTCACAAGGACAAATTTGCGCTCGCGCAGCTGCGTTTAAAGAAGATTTATGTTCTGTAGAAATGCAAGGCAATCACGCTAAAGGTTTCATAGCCCCTCTTCTTGAACCTGAGGCGTTAATTTATGAAGCATTAATGTGTGGGACACGTGATTATGTAAACAAAAATCACTTTCCAGGTGTTTTAATTGGACTTTCAGGAGGAATTGATTCAGCGTTAACATTGGCTATAGCAGCGGATGCTTTAGGTGCAGAGCGCGTGCATGCGGTACTGATGCCTTCACGTTATACAGCAGATATGAGTAACGAAGATGCTTTAACACAATTAGAAAATCTAAAAGTATCTCATTCTACACTCTCGATAGAGCCTGCTTTCAATGCCCTCATCACCACACTTGATCCTGTTTTTTCTGGTCTTGCTCCTGATACAGCTGAAGAAAATATTCAAGCAAGAGTTCGTGGGTTGTTGCTGATGGCACTGTCTAACAAAACAGGTAAAATGGTACTCACCACCTCAAACAAGAGCGAATCAGCTGTAGGTTACGCAACATTATATGGTGACATGGCCGGTGGTTTTTCTGTATTAAAAGACGTGTTAAAAACTCAAGTGTATGCTTTAGCCAGTTATCGTAATAGCCTGTCTGAAGTGATCCCTGAACGCGTGTTAACACGCGCTCCATCTGCGGAGTTAAGAACCAATCAGACTGATCAAGACAGTTTACCGGATTATGCTGTTTTAGATGGAATCATTACTGCATACATGGAAGACTATTTAAGCCCTGAAGAAATCATTCAAAAAGGGTTTGATCCAGAAACAGTAACTCAAGTAATTAGCTTAATTAAACGTAACGAGTACAAACGCCGCCAAGCCGCGCCAGGGATTAAAATAAGTACTATGGCTTTTGGTAAAGATTGGCGCTATCCAATAACGAATGGGTTTTGAAGTCCCTCAAGCTGAACAGCTAATGGCGTCAACTTAAGCCGTTTGGGAGAAAAATGTAGCCTGGGTGCAGCGCAGCGTAATCCATGGTTCTGAGTCACATCAATAACCCAGGGTTCCGCTGCGCTGCACCAAGGCTACGAGTAGCCCAGCGCATTACATTCTCGCAACAAGCTCTTGATCATTATGCTGAACATATTGCTCTTCAAGAAAATAAATACGTCGAGCCAAAGATCCTTTTGTATTAACCAAATTAATTTTTTTGAGTTCCGCGATTAAAGACGTCACGTCTTGAATATCACCTTTATCAATTTTATTAACCAATTGACTGACTTCGGCTACATGATGCCGATTCCAATGCCCATGGAAGAAACGGCTGATCGCGGAATTATTTTTCGTATAATCATTTAATAATTGACGCGCTCCTTGCAGTGGATATACGCCTTGGTAATAGAGTTTGGCATACGAAGCAGGAATGAAAAGAGGATCATCAATACTTTTCTTTGGTGATTTCTGTGTTCTTTTCTCATCACGCTCACGTGATTCTTTATCTGGCGCTGCTTTCTTTCTAGCAGTCTCCTCGTGCTTGAGTGGTACGAGACAAGGCTCATCTGCTTGCATTGCACGTCCTTGCAGATAGGCTTGATAAAATGGATTTTCCTTTTCAGATTGAGCCTTTTTATCTCGTTCGTCAGTAGCTAAGGATAACAATAAAGATAAATTTTTAAGCTCATTAATATAATAATTCGCCAAAGGTTTATTCGCAGTTGTTTGTACACCGCCCCAAAAATTGGGCTCCAGTAAACCATCGGGAAACAACCCTTCATCAAAATAATTCGTATTATTATGGGGTCGTACAGGCAATACTATATGATAACCCGCTCCGATCGCTTTATATATATCCGCAATAGCGCCTTGTACTGTGTCCTGTTGTTGTTTGTCTGTCGACCACTGCTCCATCGAGGTGGTTGGCAGACTTAAAGTAGGATAACCTGCGCGACCAATATTTTGAGAAGCCAATGCAAGGCCAGCTCCTCCTTTTATCGAAAATAAAGTAGTACCAGGACGATGATGCGATGAATTGCCAGGAAAAATAAAAATACATTTCTTGTCTTTAGGATTATGACCACTTTTTTCACAAATAGCTTCATAAGTAGTAGTGGTAACCTTTCCTTGCATATGAATGATTGACATGATGGGCTAAATTCCAATAATTTGGGCTGTGATTATTAGTGTACATTATAAAGACACGAATATCAAATAATGGATTGAGCGATAAAAATACAACTGTATCCTGAAACAGCTTGTTCAGGTACAGCTGCATTGTTACTCTGAGAGCATTTTATGGTTTACTTATTTTCGCAACATTCCTAACTGTTTCATTCAGCGCATAATCAACTGCAACATCTACTTGACGTTGCTGCCAAAAAGTATGTAAATCCGCAAGCTCTGCATAGCGTTGGGGACTGAACTTTTTAGGCGTATTTTTTAAGGAAGTATTATCAGTTGATTCAGGAGTTGCTCTTGAAGCTATTTTTTTCAGCCGATCTTCCATGTGTTGCTCTATTTGTTTAAATAGTCCTAAATCGAGCTTACCTGTTTTTTCCTCTACAGGCTCATCTGATTTGGTATGATGCAATACCTTAGACAACATTCCATTCATATCCTCTAATTTTTCTTGAGAAAATGATTTAGTAGTTTTAACTTGAAGCAAATAAGCTTTGAATTGCAAAGTTTCCCCAGCATTAAATGAATATTTATGTAAGGCCAGCCACGAAGTGAGCTTAGGATACTCATCTAAAGAAATTTCATTTGCAACACCGATGCTGTTTATCCACCAAAGGCTCGTTTCACTTACGTTACGCAAAACAAAAGTGGAGGTCATCCCGCTTTGAACGAGCGCGCCATTTGTTAGAGGTGTATGCGCTTTTGCTTCTTCTGGATTAACACTGATTTGGATCTTGGCAAGATACAGTTCTCTGGCTTTAATGCATTCTCTTTTTATTCGCTTCAGATTAATTGAAGTGAGTTTTTCTACATCATTATCTTCCAGAGTCGCCAATTTTTGTGCTAACTCTTCACTCAATTCAAGTGGGTACGTTTCATCAGCACCAATCAAAGAAAGATGCCATTGCGTATTTTTGTAATTTAAAGAAAAAACAATTTGATCTTGTTGCGCTGATTGAGCTTCCTTGGCCGCGGACAGATTATTAAAAACTAAAACGTAACTACTCACCCCTATACGCCACTGCGTGTCGTACAGGGGTTAACGAACTATATTTAGAAAAAAATTGAAGTGCGCCACGAAAGTGCACGACCGCTAGTAGCTGAAAGTTCTACCGGGAAAGCGCGACCGAGCGCATTTCGTACTTATCCTTGGGCTGTATGTGGTAACGAGTATGGTTAAGCGTAGGCAAAGGAAGTTGTAAGCCGTAAGCCGCAAGGTTGAAGTGATTGAGCTCCGTTAAGTTTAGT
>JBOFJV010000268.1:0-4138 GCA_051657005.1 Legionella sp.
CGACTACAAGCATAACAATATAACTTATACGCTTTAAATACTAATATACTTCGACGATGTCCGATTAACTCATGATGAACTCTGCGTATATACGAGGATTGCTTGCGTACGCTCTTACTTTGACAATGACTACAACGGGCTAATCGGTTATAGCTGACATCTAATATTAATGGTTGATATCCGCTCACTTTTACTATGGAAAATCCAGGTAAATTTAGGATAATATTGTACTTCGGCACTTTAATCTCCTTTTGTTCCCTAAATCAAGGACTTAGTCTAGAATAATTTGATTAAAGTGCCCCATTAATTGGTGTAGAGCCTGTTTATCCCAAAGACTGAGCACAAATCCACCTCCACCAGAACCTGTAGGCTTTACAGCAAGTGCACCTTCTGCAATTAACCGATTCATATGCTGTTGCAAACTTTCGCTCACAAGTCCCCATTGAAAGAAACAATCAGCAGCCTTATTAATTGCTTGAGCTAAAGATGAAATTGCCGAAGTGCCTCCATGTTCTAAAGCAGTCTTCGCTTCTTCTACTGCCTCAGTCATTTGCACATCAATTTGTTCTGCCAACTCAGGATTTTTATCCCATAAATTTTGTACTTGCTGAATGCAGTGTGACGTAATACCAATTTGCTTACAGGAGGATAAAAAAAATAGAGGTCGAATTTTTTGCTGAAGCGGTATCGTCTTACCCGCTTTAAAATAAACACCACCCTCCGCAGCAACTCCAGCAACATCAAGGCCACTACTCTTTCCATGAAATAAATGTTCCAATTCTTTAGCAAAAGCATTACATTGATTGAGATCTAACATGTTTTGTGCTGCAAACCAGCGGCTCATCGCCACACAAAGAGCAGCTGAAGCGCCCATCCCAGCGCCTACAGGAATCGTACTTTCCAAATGAAAATGTCCACCCAATTGGTTTAATGAGCGTCCTAAAAGTTGCATGCCATGCTCTAATACACTCCAAAACAACAATTGCATGTCCGCACCACTACTTCCCGTGTAATCTGCACCTAAAGAAGGGGATGCAGCAGAATAATTCAAAGTTAACTTTTTTTCTTTGATCGGAAACACCAAAGCAGCATGCCCTCTGACTACAGCATGTTCCCCGGCGAGAATCCATTTACCATACGTTGTCGTTTCAAAATCAGAGAACATCATAATTGCCCACTAAATAATCACGCTTAAATTCACGTGCCAACTCCATCTGATCAGGTCGATACAATAGATGAATATTCGGCCCCGCATCCATAGTGACAAGAGGTCCATCTCCTTTTTTATCCCAGAGCTTCTCCAATTCATGGAGTAGTGCAACACTGTTTTCTGTCATATAAGAAAATGGTTGCTCGCACGTACTAAATAATCGGTGCATGTCCTGAAACTCGCGCCAGCATATCTGATAAGCAGATGTCCAATCTTTATTCATTAATGCGTCTAACAAAACCTTTAAATTTTCTTCTGCCCTCTGATTACGTGTCTCATATAATGAGCTACTGCGCACGCGTTTATGAGCTTCACTGGACGATACTTCTTTTTTCTGTTTGCTGATTACAACACCTTGATAAATTAAATCTGTATACGGTAAATCCAGAGCCTTCACTTCATTTTCACGCCATAAAGCCCATGGCGAATAAAAAGACCGACACGATGAACCAGAACCCAAACGACTTAATTGAGCTTGCTCATCAACAGAAGGCAGAGGCTTTTGCGTTAATTCACTCAAAGCAAATGAAGCACAACGCGTGAGGGCAGCAAAACTTGAAGCAGAACTTGCCATCCCATTGCTGTGTGGAAAATTATTACATGATTGGATCAGAAAACCGCCATCATAATCAAAATAGGCTTTCATACGTGACAAATGATCAAGGAATCTTTTTTGCCCTTCTACAGATAAAGTCAGTTGTTCAATTCCTCCAGGAATGATTAGAGGCTCCCAAATGTCTTTCTTTGAACTCATTGTTTCGAGTCTTACGGTGCTAATCAACCCATTTAGAGTATAGGACATTGACGCATTATCGGGTTCATTAGAACTCGCATCCTTTTTTCCCATGTATTTGATCAAAGCAATATTCGCTGGGGCATGAGCAAGCCAATACATAAAGTTTCTCCTTGAGAACCACAAATCTATTTCATTTTAATAGAGCCTGGTGAACTACAATGGAATCCAGGTTGGCGCGCCAAAACATTGGATTCCTCATCACGGCACTTATATTTTCAGCTCATATAGTGCGCAATTTAGAATTAGCCAATTCAGCTGTAGGTGTACTTGGGTAAGCTATTACTACTTGTTGTAAGTATTTTTTCGCTGCTTGCTTATCCCCTTTTGCAGCATAAGCATAGCCTGTTTTTAACATACTTGCTGCAGATTTACTTGAGGTAGGAAACTGTTGTAAAACTACATTAAAGTGATCAATAGCCTTTTCATAATCCTTTTTAACCAAATAAAGTTCACCTAACCAATATTGTGCATTTGCTGTATAACCACCCTTAGGGTATTTTTGAACAAAAACATTCATAGCCCCGATCGCATCATCATATCGTTTATTTTTAATTAATTCATATGCCGCCAAATAACTGATTTGCTCATCAGCTGGATTTGCTCTCGAAGCCGTAATCGTTGGCGCTGGTGTTGTTGTTACGTCCGTTTTTTTTGCCGCAGTGGCAGGTGTCTTGGTTTTTAGCGTAGGCTGTTTGGAGTCAATGGAAAGCTCCATAGGTGATTTACCTGGTGCTGTCTTTGTTGCAGAGCTCGTACCACTAAGACGTGCGTCTAAATCTTTATAAAACGCAACTTGTTGTTGCTGTAATAATTTTAAATCATGTGCCTGTACTTCTAATTGACCGCGTAACTCTTGAACTTCTTGTTGCAAACTTTGTATTTTATCAATCAGTTTTGCATTGTCGGTAACATTATCATTTGAGTCATTGACTTGATCGTCTTTAGCAAGAGCATGTCCGTCGTCATCTTGAGCATTATCCATAGAATATTTATCATTTTGAGCAATTTCAAATTGTCCGCTCTCGATTTGTGGTGCATCGTACTTAGAACCAACAACAGGCGCATCTTGCGCCTGTCGTCCGTCAATAATTGCAAAATTTTCACTCTCATCAACCACAGGTGCCTCTGACCAACCGTCCAAAGGAATTATCAACATTAAACCTACAGCGATAATGTGTTTTTTGCAATTAATCATCTTGTTGCCTCATAAGTAAATTCTACACGTCGGTTTTGTGCATGTGACGCATCATCATGTCCTAAATTAATTGGACGCTCTTTACCATAGCTCACAACACGTACTTGTTGTCTGTTGACACCGGCCATACGTAAAATATCAGCTACAGTATTTGCACGACGCTCACCAAGAGCTACGTTATATTCACGACTACCACGCTCATCAGTATGTCCAGCTACCAATACACGAGCTCCAGGATGCGTCTTCAAGTATTCTGCTTGAGCATTAACTGATGGCAAATATTTTGGAGCCAAGTTACTGTCATCATAAGAGAACAAATACAATTGATTATGAGGAGCCTGAGTTGTATACGACTCACCTGGCTCTTGACCTGCAAAATGAGTAAACTGCCCCAAACCTTGAGCAGAAGCTTCATTTTCACCCATTCCGCCCTCAGCGCTACCTGGTGCTTTTGAACACGCTGCAACTAAAATAGCACTTGCTACAAGCAGACCTAATTTACACATTGATCCGGCTTTCATCCTCAATCTCCTTTGTTCTGTTTATTATGAATCGATTTACGAAATCCCGTATAGGGCTTATGGGGGCTCATTGTACAATTCTTTTTATTTTTTGGCTACAGGGAATCCCAGTCCATTGATGGTTTTCCAAGTTTATGCCCCCCGTATGATCAGTTGTGTCGATTGACAATAACCGTACACGGGGCATTTTCGCCATGTCAGTCTTGGCGAAATAATCCTGGGCAGTGCTTCGTTCGAATTCTGTTCTGGATTGCTTCACTTCGTTCGCAAAGACGGCATTAGCTGGTAGAGTTAACCAGTCACCTGGCCAACCCCCCATTTAGAACCCATCGTGCCCTACTAAGGCAATGGGCTCAAGACAATTTCATTACATACTCATACCTTATCAATCAGAACAATCGGTGCATTATTTTTGC